>JAILPP010000054.1 GCA_024699425.1 Oscillospiraceae bacterium
GAGCTTCATATGACTCCGTCTGTGACCAGTAGTTGTCGAAAACTTTCTTCATCATAACAGACACAACAGAGCGTGGATTGTAAGTGGATACACCGTTGACGTTATATCCATCGTACCACTGTTTCACATCTGTAAGCGGTACGTCATATTTTATGCACAAATCTGCGACCTCATCTTCGGTGAAACCCGTGAATTCAGCAAGATCAAATTGATTTGACATGGAATACTCATCAAACATATTCAGCGCAGAATGCTCGCCGTATTTTTTGATTGGCAGGATTCCGGTCATATAAACTAAAGCAGCATAGGGCTGATTTTTAAACAGATCCCGCAGAAAATCCAGA
The DNA here is from genome assembly GCA_024699425.1 of Oscillospiraceae bacterium. Taxonomy (GTDB): domain Bacteria; phylum Bacillota; class Clostridia; order Oscillospirales; family Ruminococcaceae; genus UBA3855. The sequence continues at coordinate 345 of JAILPP010000054.1, forward strand.
TACTCTTTCTGTGCCTTGCCATCGTTTTTGTAGATACGGAAAATGCAGTCCCACTCATCTATAATGAAAATGAATTTTTCACCAGTCTCGCTGTGTAAATCTTCTAATACTGTAATCAAACTGGTCTCTTCCGGATCAACAGATGAGAAAGTGTGCCGCATCTCTTTCAGAATCCGTTTTTGCATAAAAACCAGCAGTTCCTGAATGCTCTTAGTACGGCTCAAAAACTTCTGAATATCCACATGAATGACGTTATATTGATTCAGGTGCTTTTTATAGTTTGGCGTTTTTGATATCTTAAAACGGGAGAATAATTCGTCCGAATCACAGCCCTTGCTGTAATATGCCACGAGCATATTTTCTGCAATAGATTTTCCAAAACGGCGTGGTCGGCTGACACAGATGTGCTTTTGCGATGTTCCGATTACTTGATTTGTAAATTCGATTAACATTGTTTTATCCACATAGATCTCGGAGTTTGCAGCCTCAGCGAACAAGTCGTTCCCTGGATTCAGATAGATTCCCATAGTGTTCCACTCCTTTCCATAGCAGTCTCATCATGTTTGGAAATCCCATGTCAAGTCCAAGTACTGCTTTGATTTCTTCCGGGTAAGTATTTGCCCATCAAATAGCCTCAAATCCGGAACAGGATTGTGGTGCAAGAACATAAGGTGGTTCAATATGCAAGGTCTTTAATACAGTTCTGCTTTCTTCGACAAGATTTTCAACTGTTCTTTCTGTTGTTGCTTTACCGCTTAATCCATAGCCGGCTTTTTTTACCACTGCAACACGATGAACCCGACGGTTTCTCTGCCTGCATAGCAGATTATGAAAACCGCAGACTGAGCAGTTCGGCATTACCGGGAACCATGCTGACCAGATACAGCGGATGTACGCCCGCTGAAAAGTCAAGACGGCAGGAAGCTTCTGCCCATGTATCGGTCTTTTTGATGACGAGTTTTCCGACACTTCCCGTCTCCTCATCCAGCACGAAGAAATGTCCTCTTGCATTGGAACGGTAGGTGACGGTCAGTTTTTCATCGCCCTTGAACTGAAAATACTTGAACCCGATCAGCGAGCGTTCTGTGATGTTCTCGATGTAGCGTTCGGTTTCGCCGTCGGTTTCCGTATGGGTCACAGCGGGAAGCGGGGCAGGGAAGATGCCGTTGGAACAATGCGGCATCATACCGTTGGTGATATTGCAGGCAATGGCGGCAGGATAGCTTCCTTCCGCAAGCAGTGCGCCGCCGTTCAGTCCGCAGGAAGTCACCTCCACCTGCGGGATCGAACCGTTCGGGAGAATACGGATTTCCTCCGCACACGCCTGACGGCTGTAATCGGAACGGTGGGTCAGACGGTGATAGAACACATACCATTTGCCGTTGATCTGTTCAATGCTGCCGTGTGTTGTGCCTGTGAGATTCAGGCGTTCATGGCGATTACGTCCTTCCAGACCGACATCGCCCGTGTTGATGATGACCCCGCCGAAGCGGAATCCGCGGTCGGGGTGTCTGCTGACGGCGTAGCAAAGCTCGTCATTCTGCTGAGAAGAATAGATAAAATAATACAGATTGCCGATCTTGCGTATGGAAGAACCCTCAAAGAACGGGTGCGCCTCAAAGCCCGTATTTCTGACACGGTAGGGAATAATGCGGACAGGACCTTCCTTGACGGTGAGCATATCCTCATCAAGAACGAGCATATTGGCACCCATGACACTTTCTTTCGTGCCTGTGATCTCATCGGCGGTCTTGCCGAACATGTTCACTTCTTCGTTCAGGAGCTTTTCATTGAAACCGGAACGTTCCTCGTAATCATACTGAGTGCCGTAATACAGGCGGATCACGCCGTCATCATTGATGACACCCGGATCAAAGGGGACGTATTTCAGCATGGGAGAGCCGTCCTGATTGCGCACAAATCCGAGGTAGGAGAACGGTCCTGCGGGACTGTCCCCGACTGCTGCGCTGATCGGACCGTGGTAGCCTCCCTGTCCCTTGTCGCCGGACATACAGTAGTAGAGGTAGTACCTGCCGTCATTGCCGCGGACGACATCGGGAGCGTACATATAGGGACGTTCCGGATAGGCAGGGTCCTGTTCTGCACGGTAGGAAATGCCCTCACAGCGCCAGTCGGTGAGATCATTCACAAGCGCAGACCATACGGTGTAATCCAGCATACAGAACGTCTCACCGCCCTCCTTGTCATGAGAGCCGTAGAGGTAGACACGGTCACCGAACACATGCGGCTCGCCGTCCGGAATATATTCGGATAATGGAAGAAAGGGATTATAGACCTGACGTTTCATGATACATCCTCCTGAAAGTGGGTTTGTATATTAGACTTCCTCGGAAACTTCCGAAGCACCGTTCTGCTTGTCTATTTTGCCCTGTGCTTTGCGCCTCTCCCTTGCAATACACCAAGTATTGCGGCAGTCGAGTCACTTTGCACAGGACAAAATATCCTGCGCATTCCGGAACTTCTCCAGATTCCGAGGAAGTCTATTGTTAATCTATTATACCATACTTTTACGGAAAGTGCAACAGTTTTTTTGCTTTGCTTTGTGCTTGACAAGTATACAGCGCCGTGCTATAATTTAAGGGAACGATTTTTCAGGGAGTCTTTCAAGTATCAGAACAGAAATGTGAGTGTGAACATGATGGAAATACCGAATCCTGCGGAAGAAAGCATTGTCCGCAAATTTACACGCCCGATCTGGCATAAATTTCTCAAAGGAGTCAAAGAATATCAGCTTGTGCAGGAGGGGGACAGGATCGCCGTGTGCATCTCCGGCGGCAAGGATTCCATGATGCTTGCAAAATGTATGCAGCGTTTGCAGCGGTACAGCAAATTCCCCTTTGAAGTGGAATTTCTCTGCCTGAACCCCGGTTACAACGAACGAAACCGTCAGAAAATTGTCGATAATGCGGCTTTGCTGGGCATTCCCATTCATATGGAGAAAGTGCGTATTTTTGATGTGGTCGCAGGCATGGAGCAGAACCCCTGCTATATGTGCGCACGGATGCGGCGGGGGCATCTTTACAAAGCGGCGCAGGATCTCGGCTGCAACAAGATCGCACTCGGACACCACTTTGATGACGTGATCGAAACGATTCTCATGGGAATGCTCTACGGCTCTCAGATCCAGACGATGATGCCGAAAATTCACAGTGAGAATTTCCCCGGAATGCAGCTTATCCGTCCGCTGTATCTTGTGCGGGAACAGGACATTCTGGCATGGAAAGCGTACAATCATCTTGAATTTATCCAGTGCGCCTGCCGTATGACCGAGAACATCGACAAAAGTGGTGACGGCATCGGAGCGTCCAAGCGACAGGAAATCAAAGTCCTGCTGGCACAGCTTCGGGAGAAAAGCCCTGCCATTGACATGAATATTTTCCGCAGCGTGGAAAATGTCAATCTGCGGACGGTCATTTCCTACCATGACGGGGAGGATTATCACCATTTTCTGGATACCTATGATGAACGCATTACCAACCACGGCATGAAGCAGGGGCAGCCCCGTCCGGAAAAGGAGGACACAAATGGATCAACAGTTTGCGAGAACAGCACTGCTTCTCGGTGAGGATGGTGTGGAGCGTCTGCGGCGCAGCCGTGTTGCCGTATTCGGTGTCGGGGGAGTGGGCGGCTATGTGGTCGAAGCGCTTGCCCGAAGCGGCGTAGGTACGCTGGAGCTGATCGACAATGACACCGTTTCCGTCACGAATCTCAACCGTCAGATCATCGCCCTGCATTCCACACTCGGTCAGTACAAAGTCGATGTCGCCGCCGCACGGGTAAAGGATATTTGTCCGGATACCGTTGTCCATGCGCACAGGTGTTTTTATATGCCCGAAACGGCGGGGAATTTTGTTTTCACACAGTATGATTATGTTGTCGATGCCATTGACACCGTGACGGGAAAGCTCGAACTTGTACAGCGGGCGCAGGAAGCAGGTGTGCCTGTCATCTGTTCCATGGGAGCAGGGAACAAGCTCGATGCATCGGGTTTTAAAGTTGCGGATATTTACAAGACCAGCGGCTGTCCGCTGGCAAGGGTCATGCGTCTGGAATGCCGCAAGCGGGGTATCAGACATCTGAAAGTGGTCTACTCGGAGGAAACACCTCTCCGTCCTGCCTCTGCCGGAGAGACAGCACCGCCCGGAAAGACGATCCCCGGTTCTGTGGCATTTGTACCTGCGGCGGCAGGGCTTGTTCTGGCAGGGGAAGTTGTCCGTGATCTGATTTCAAGATCCGTTTAAGGTTGCTGTGCTATACTGAAAGCAGAAAGGGGGCATTTGCATGAAGCCGATCCGTGTGGCTCTGATACCTGCGTATCAGCCCGATGATATTCTGATCGCACTCGTGCGGGAACTGGCACTGCATGATTTTTTCCTGATCGTCGTGGATGACGGCAGCGGGGAGGATTTCGCACCGCTGATGGAAGAGGTCAGCGGGAATGCCGTTGTACTCACCCACGAGGAGAAAAAGGGCAGAAGTGCGGCGCTCCGCACAGGTCTTGCCTATCTGAAAGCGCATTTTCCGTTTTCCTATACGGTTGTGACGATGGATGCCGACGGAAAGCACCGTATCTGCGATGCGGAACACCTTTGCCTGACCGCAGAGGAACAGCGGGATGCACTTGTGATCGGGACACGACTGTTCCCGAAGAAAACACCTCTCCGCACAAAACTCGGAAACCGTATGCAGTGCCTCGGTCTGAAGCTGTCCACGGGCGTTTCCGTGCGGGATGCGGAAAGCGGACTGCTTGCCTGTTCGGATGCAGTTGCCGCAAAGCTGATAGAGCATTTCGGAGATGAACCCGCAGCGCTCCTGCGTGCCTGCGCCAAGGCACATATCCCCATGCCGCAGGTCAATGTCCGCAATCAGGACGAAAATTTGCTGTAGCCATAGTACTATAATGGGCATTGTCTGCCAAAATGCAAAAAAACATTGCGGGTGCAGGGCGGTCACCGCCCTGCCG
>JAILPP010000112.1 GCA_024699425.1 Oscillospiraceae bacterium
TGGTGATCGGCATTATCATTGCAGTGCTGTTTGTTTTCCTGATTGCGCTTGCAATCGGAATGGCACTGCGTTTCTTTGTCGGAAATGTGGCGCTCTGCGGCAGATGCAAGTATTTTATCACCGCGAGAAACGGCGACCAGAATTTCAACCACCTGTTCGACAACTTCAAAGGCGGCAATTACAAACCGACGATCAAAGCAATGTTCTACTGGTATGGTGAAATTTACCTCTGGAGTCTGCTGTTCATCATTCCGGGTGTTCTGAAAAGCTACGAATATGCGCTTGTGCCGTACCTGATCGCCGAAAATCCCAATCTCGAATCCAAACGGGCGAAAGAGATTTCCCGTCAGACAATGGAAGGCGAGAAAATGAACTTCTGGGTATTGCAGCTTTCGTTCATCGGCTGGTATGCGCTCACCATTCTGACCTGCGGCATCGGCGCGATGTTCGTACAGCCGTATCAGCTTGCCACAGAGGCTGAATTTTATATGTGCATGAGAGCAAAGATGCTTTCCCTCGGCTACACGAGCGAAGAGGAACTGACAGGCGGTTTCTTCAACGGTGTCGGCAGCTTCCCGCAGTACAACGAGCCGAATTTCAACAACAATGCTTACAACGTTCCGCCCAATCCCTATGACAGCAACAATTTCAACAATAATTTCAACAATAATTTCAACAGCAACGGATTTTCCAACAATTTCAACAATGCGCAGAGCAATAATTTCAACAACGGCGGAAAAGTTGACTTGTCCAAGCCCACAGACCCGCCGCAGAATCCCAATGATGTCTACAACGGCGTGATGCCCGGCATTGACGACGTTCCGAATCCGTACAACACAGACAATCCCGACAGTCAGAACAACGACAGCAGTAATCCCTATAACAGCTAAAACAAATCCCCTTACAGTGATGTAAGGGGATTTTTCTATCCGAAGATCAGAAACTGCGCAACACCCAGCCACTCCCGCACCCAGTAGGAGGGCGCAAGATACCACGGCGTTTTCGCGGAAACGGCATCACAGCTCAGACCGCAGTCCTTTGCGATCAGAGAAGCACGGAACTGATGAAAACCGTCCGTCACGATCGTGATATGACGGTCAAACAGCTCCCGTTCCAGAATCGCTTTTGCATTGGTGAGATTTTCCCGTGTCGAAACGGAATGTTCTTCCCGATAGATCTGATATTCGGGAATGCCCTTTCCCGTGAGATACTCTGCCATACACTGCGCTTCGCTGATGTCCTCATCGGGTCCTCTGCCGCCGCAGACAATGACAGGAACATCGGGATGTGCCTGCAAATAGGCAAAGGCGGCATCCAGTCTGCGCTGAAGCATGAGAGACGGCGTACTGCCCCGCACCTTGCAGCCGAGAACGACCAGCGTACTTTCGGCTTTGGGTTTCTTATGCAGGGCGACCCCCATGCAGATGCTGACGATCAGTCCGAACAGTACACAGACAGACACAAATCCTGCAAGGATACATAACAGAATCCGTCCGTGCTGGTCTTTCCAGATCTTGTCAGCCGCGGCGGAGATCATCGGATTCAGCGCAAAAAAGACAATGCCTGTCACGCAGACAACACAGCCCGCATAACACCCGGCGTGCCGGATGCCGAGCAGCATGGGATTGACAAAAAACCAGAGCAATACGACCAAAACCCCGATACACAGCAATCGGACCCAGAGCTGGGGGATCAGGAGGATGGGCAGCTTTTCCGCCGCCTCCTCCACTGTCTGTTCAGTGACCTGTTCCATGCTTACAGCGGATTGACCGCAAGACGTGCCGCACCGGAATCAATGGCAGCCTGTGCCACCGCTTTGGCAACGGCGTAGGCAACGCTGCGGTCAAAGGCATCGGGCAGGATAAATTCCGCACAGAGCTTGTCTGACGGTACACAATCCGCAATCGCCTTGGTAGCGGCGGCTTTCATCGGTTCGTTGATGTCCGTTGCACGGACGGCAAGCGCACCCTTGAAAATGCCGGGGAAGGCAATGACATTGTTGATCTGGTTCGGGAAATCGCTTCTGCCCGTTCCGACGATGAATGCACCTGCTTCCTTGGCAAGATCGGGCATGATCTCAGGCGTGGGGTTTGCCATCGCAAAGATCAGGGGCTTTTCGTTCATGGTCTTGATCATTTCGGGCGTGAGCAGACCGGGACGGGATACGCCGATGAATACATCTGCACCCTTAACAGCATCTGCAAGTGTGCCGTGCAGGACATCACGGTTGGTCTTTTTGGACATTTCGGCATGGGCGGGATTCTCATATTCTGTGTCCCGTGCCAGAATGCCGCAGAGATCGACCATGCGGATATTGCCCGCACCGAGGGTCAGCAGGTGCTTGGCAATGGCGATTCCGGCAGAACCTGCGCCGTTGATTACAATTTCGAGTTCGCTGATGTTCTTGCCCGCAACTTTGCAGGCGTTCATAAGTGCCGCTGCCACAACAATGGCTGTGCCGTGCTGGTCATCGTGGAACACGGGAATGTCCAGACGTTCTTTCAGCTTTGCTTCGATCTCGAAACAGCGGGGGGCGGCAATGTCCTCCAGATTGATGCCGCCGAAACTCAGGGCGATATTGGCAATCGTCTCCACGATCACATCCGTGTCCTTGGAATTGATGCAGAGGGGGAATGCATCCACATCGGCAAATTCCTTGAAGAGCGCACATTTTCCCTCCATGACGGGCATTCCCGCAAGCGGTCCGATGTCACCAAGTCCGAGAACGGCAGTACCGTCCGTGATGACTGCAACCAGATTGTGACGGCGGGTCAGTTCATAGGAGAGGGAAGGGTCTTTCTGAATTTCCAGACAGGGCTGTGCCACGCCGGGAGTGTAGGCATGGGAAAGGCTGTCACGGTCGTTGATGTGTGTGCGGGATACGACTTCGATCTTGCCCTTCCATTCCTTGTGTTTTTCGAGTGATGACTGCATAATGTCCATGATTCTGTTTCCTGTCCCCGTGCGGGGACGCTCCTTTCTGATGTTGATAGACGATGTTTGTACCCTGCGGGGCGTTACCAGACGAAATCTGACAGCACTGCATTGGGATCGGCACCGGCTGCGGTACTGTAGCTCAGAACGATCTGCGCATCAATCGCATTGACAGCACCGTCACCGTTGACATCGGCGGCGGCTAAAAACTGGTCTGTGACCTTTGGATTTGTGCCTGCGCTCCGCTGTGCGGAATACTGCATGATACGCGCTGCATCTGCGGCGTTGACAGTCTTGTTGCCGTCTGCATCACCGGGGTCACGGTCGGGAATGTACTGTCCCTCATAGAATACCGGCGTGTCGTGCATATCATAAGTGCCGATCAGAAACATCGACCAGTAGTACTGATAACAGATGTGATCCGGCTCCGGTTCTGCTGTCCCGTCGTAGCAGAAGCCCGTTCCGATATGTGTCATGCTTTCCGAGAGAATATTTTTCCGATGGCTTTCCGATGCCATGAACTGAAGAAACGTTTTCTCTGCATCATAGCCGCCTGCGGCGACGTTCTCAGCGGCGGTATTGTAGAAGAAACCGTCATTTTTCATGATGCTGAAACATTTTTCGCCGTTCGGACGGGTATGTCCGAACACCCGCGGAAGTTCTTCAGCCCGCTTCTGTGCATAATCCACGAGGACGGGAGCAATATACAGCTCCTGCATTCCCTGCGCTACACGGGCATCATTGCAGAGGGAACAGAAAATCTCCACCGAATCTTTCAGCGACTGCGCATCGGTATTCGCTGCGGCGGCACATTGCAGACTGCCCGCCGTGGGGATCATCATGACCGCACAAGTCAGAAAGGAAAGCAGTCTACCACTTTTTTTCATAATAACACATCCTTTCTTTGGAATTTCAGAGAGATAATATCATACATATTATAGCATATCCGTTCTGAAAAGTCAACGGCGTAAATGTGAATTTTTTGTGCAGAATGCCATGACTGAAAATATCTCAGGAGAAATCTGAAAAAAGACTTTCTTTTTTCCGGAAACTATGTTATAATAAATAGCAGAACACGGTATATCCGTCAAGAATCAGGAGGAACTATCTATGAGAGCAGTCATTACAGTGATTGGCAAGGATACAGTCGGCATCCTGCATAAGGTCAGCGGTATCTGCGCAAAACATAACGTCAACGTCATTGAGGTCACACAGAGCGTTTTACAGGAAATGTTTGCCATGATTATGATGGTCGATATTTCGGGCATTTCGTCGGACTTTTCCGCACTCTCCGATGAGATGACGGAACTCGGAAAGGCACAGGGTCTGGCAATTCATTGTATGCATGAGGATATTTTCAATTCCATGCACAGAATATGAGGTGACACCCCATGCTGAATCAATTTGATATTCTTGAAACGATCCGCATGATTCAGGAGGAATGCCTTGATATCCGCACGATCACAATGGGCATTTCACTTCTGGACTGCATTGATCCCGATATGGATAAAGCCTGTGAGAAGGTCTACAATAAAATTACATCCAAAGCGGCGCATCTGGTCGAAGTCGGAGAGCAGATCGAAAAGGAATACGGCATTCCGATCGTCAACAAGCGCATTTCCGTGACCCCCATCGCTATGCTGGCGGCTGCCTGCCCGAATGAGAACCCCGTCAAATTTGCACTTGCCCTGCAAAAAGCGGCGGATGTCTGCCGTGTCAATTTCCTCGGCGGCTACTCTGCACTTGTTCATAAGGGCTTTTCGGCAGGAGATCTGGCGCTTATCAGATCTATTCCCGAAGCCCTCTCCGTGACACAGAATGTCTGCTCGTCGGTCAACATCGGTTCGACCCGCAGCGGTATCAATATGGATGCGGCGAAGATCATGGGCGAAGTCGTTCTCGAATCCGCGAAGATCACCGCTGACCGTCAGTGCATCGGACCTGCAAAACTGGTCGTTTTCTGCAACGCCGTTGAGGATAATCCCTTTATGGCAGGTGCTTTCCACGGTGTCGGTGAGCCTGACTGTGAGATTCATGTCGGCGTGTCCGGTCCGGGCGTTGTCCGTGCGGCAGTCGCAAAATATCCTGATGCCACCATTGACGAACTGGCAGATGTCATCAAGAAAACAGCATTCAAGATCACCCGTATGGGACAGCTTGTCGGTTCCCGTGCTTCCCGTATGCTGGGCGTGCCGTTCGGCATTGTTGATCTTTCCCTTGCACCGACACCCGCTGTCGGTGACTCCGTGGCACATATTCTCGAAGGCATGGGTCTGGAACAGTGCGGTACGCACGGCACAACCGCTTGCCTTGCACTCCTGAACGATGCCGTTAAAAAGGGCGGCGTAATGGCATCCTCGAATGTCGGCGGTCTGTCCGGCGCTTTCATTCCCGTTTCCGAAGATCAGGGCATGATTGATGCCGCAAAGTCGGGCACGCTTACGCTGGAAAAGCTCGAAGCTATGACAGCGGTCTGCTCTGTCGGTCTGGATATGATCGTTGTTCCCGGCGATATTACTGCGGAGACGATCTCTGCCATCATTGCAGACGAAGCCGCCATCGGTATGGTCAACAACAAGACTACCGCTGTGCGCCTCATTCCCGCAATTGGTCTGAAACAGGGCGAAATGCTCGAATTCGGCGGATTGCTCGGTTCGGGTCCTGTAATGCCGATCAACCGCAAGTCGCCTGCAAAATTCATTTCCCGCGGCGGACGTATCCCCGCACCGATGCACAGTATTAAGAATTAAGCTGTAAATCTCAGATTCCTCCGCTGCATTGCTGCGGAGGGATTTTTTTGTCTGAACACAGATTGACAAAAAGGCAAATACATGATACAATAAATATAGCGTTTCTTACCGACGGGATGACCTTCCGTCAGAAAATGAGATTTAAATACAGGAGGCAATGCCATGACCACCATTCATGTTCCCGTCAGGGATAGCTATGATGTTCTGATCGAACGGGGAATCCTTTCACGCTGCGGCGAGATCGTCAAAGAGCGCATCGGAGGCAGTACCTGCGCTGTCATCACCGACGACAATGTTGGCCGTTTCCATGCAAAGACGGTCGAAACGTCCCTTGCGGCGGCGGGGTTCCGTGTCGTCAAATATGTCCTTCCGCACGGCGAAAGCTCCAAATGCGCTGAAATGCTGCTGAAAATCTATTCCTTTCTGTGTGAGAACGACGTGACCCGTGCTGACTGCCTCATTGCACTCGGCGGGGGCGTTGTCGGTGATATTACGGGCTTTGCGGCAGCAACGTTTCTGCGTGGTCTGCCCTATGTCCAGATTCCGACTTCTCTGCTCGCGCAGGTGGATTCGAGCGTGGGCGGCAAAACTGCCATTGACCTGCCCGAAGGGAAAAATCTGGTCGGCGCATTCAAACAGCCGAAAGTCGTTCTCTGTGACCCCGACACCCTGAAAACCCTGCCCCGTGCATTCCTCATTGACGGCATGGGCGAGGTCATCAAGTACGGCATGATCGCTGATGCAAAGCTGTTTGATCTGCTCTGTCAGTGCGATCTTTCCGATGTGCAGGCGCATTTTGAGGAGATCATCCCCGCCTGTGTCGGCATCAAGCGTGATGTCGTGGCGGAGGACGAGCTGGATACGGGTCTGCGCATGATCCTGAACTTCGGTCATACCCTCGGCCATGCGGTGGAGGCGTACTATCACTATGAAACATATACCCACGGCTGCGCAGTGGCGGTCGGTATGTGCCTGATGACAAAATACTGCGGCGAACCCGAAGCATATCAGCGCCTGAAAACCTGCTGTGAACGCTATGAACTTCCTACCGATGTGCCTGCACCACTTTCCGGTCTGCTGCCGCTTTGTGGGCATGACAAGAAACGCATGGGCGGCAAGATCCGCTATATCGTCTGCAAGCCCGTCGGCAAGGCGGAAATACGAACGGCTTCCTTTGCGGATTTCTGCGCCCTCTTTGAAAGGTCGGTGTGATATGGATGTCCGCATTACTCCGCATCGGCTGGAAGGAACTGTGACCGTTCCTGCTTCCAAATCCATGGCGCACCGTGCGATCATCTGTGCGGCGCTGTCCCACGGCACATCAAAGATCTCAGGCGTGACGTTCTCGAAAGATATTCATGCCACACTTTCGGTGATGCGGGCATTCGGTGCGGCGTATGAGATTCAAGGCGACACGATCACCATTTGCGGAATCTCCGATATTCCCGAAACGGCTGAGGCGGACTGCTGCGAAAGCGGCTCGACACTGCGGTTTCTCATTCCCGTTGCGGCGGCGCTCGGCATCCGGACGACATTTCTCGGACAGGGGAGACTCCCCGAACGTCCCATTACACCCTATCTGCGGGAACTGCCGCAGAAAGGCATCACGTTCGATTACCGCAATACCATGCCCTTTTCGGTCTCCGGCAGATTGCAGCACGGTACATTTGCACTGGAAGGGGACATCTCTTCGCAGTTCATCACGGGTCTGCTCTTTGCGCTTCCCTTGCTGGACGGCGATTCGGACATCGTGCTGACTTCTCCGCTGCAATCCAAGCCCTATGCGGATATGACCATCGGCTGTATGGCACAGTTCGGTGTCCGTGTGCAGGAAACGGAATCAGGCTATCACATCTTCGGCAGTCAGCACTATCAGGCGCATGACCTCACCGTGGAAGGCGATTTTTCACAGGCGGCGTTTTTCTATGTGGCAAATGCGGTCGGAAATGCGGTCACGCTGAAAAATATTCCGGAAAAATCTTTGCAGGGCGACAGGAAAATTGTTGAAATTCTTGACAGAATGTGGTATAATAGTAAGGAAGAGTTTCTCATCGACGCATCGGATATCCCCGATCTCGTTCCGATCATTGCCGTTGCCGCTTCGCTTTGCCCTCGAAAAGTACGCATTTTCGGGGCGGAACGTCTCCGCATCAAGGAGAGTGACCGTCTGGAAACAACGGCGGCACTTCTGAACAGCATCGGCGGTAACGTACAGATCACATCGGACGGACTGGATATTACTCCTGTTTCCACATTCACGGGCGGCGTGGCGGACAGTGCGGGCGATCACCGCATTGCAATGTGCGCTGCCATTGCCGCAACACGGGCTTCGGGTGATATTCTCATCTGCGGGGCGCACTGCGTTGAGAAATCCTATCCTGCATTTTTTGAGGATTATCAAAGTTTAGGAGGCATTGCGAATGGCATCCATCTGGAATAACCGGATCTCTGTTTCTATTTTCGGTGAGGCACAGGGACCGGCAATTGGGGTGACTGTTGACAATCTCCCGCCGGGGGAATATATTGAGGCAGAAAAATTACACCGATTCATGGAACGCCGCTGCCCCGGTGTTCATGAGGGAAAAGATTTTATTCAGGTCATGTCCGGTATCATGAAGGACAGGACGACCGGTTCACCGCTGTGCGCATTTATCCAGAATCCCAAAGGGGAAGTGCCTGATTTTTCACGGCTTGACCGCCTGCCGCGCCCCGGCAATGCGGATTATACAGGAACACTGCGCTATAAGGGGTTTAACGACATACGGGGCGGCGGACATTTCTCCGACCGCCTGACAGCCCCGCTTTGCTTTGCGGGGGCGGTCTGCGGACAGATTTTAGAGCGTCGGGGAATCTATACGGGCGCTCATGCACTTGAAATTCACGGCATCCGTGACAGTGAATTTGATTACGTCAAAGTCACAAAGGACGATCTCGTTGCGGTCAGACAGCGCAGCTTCCCCGTGATCGACTTCGACAAGGGAACGGAAATGCTCTCGGATATCCGTGCGGCGGCAGAGGGCGGCGAATCCCTCGGCGGTATCGTGGAATGTGCGGCGGTCAATGTACCTGCGGGCATCGGTTCACCGATTTTTGACGGCATCGAAAACAGCATTGCACAGCTTCTGTTCGGGATTCCCGGCGTAAGAGGTGTCGAGTTCGGCGCAGGGTTCCGTACTGCGGAAATGGTCGGCAGTCAGAGCAATGATGAATTCTATGTGGACGATCACGGCTATCTGCGCACACTGACCAATCATCACGGCGGTATCCTCGGCGGTATCTCCTCCGGAATGCCGATCATCGTGCGTGCGGCATTCAAACCGACACCGACACTGCGCTCCGTGAAGGAAACAGGAAAACTTATGGAGTCGGAAAAGCTCGAAGCGGAGATCAGTGCAGAATGCTGCATCGTCCCCCGCATGGTGCCCTGTGTGGAGGCGGTTGTGAATATTGCACTGCTGTCTCATATGCTGGATTATCCGCACTTTAATTCATAAAAGGGAGGTGTCGTCGGTGAAGAAGAAAATGCGGGACGAAAATCTGATGAAAATTTCAGAACTTGCTGACCGCTGTATTACAGATACGGCGATCGCAGGGATTCTGCTTTGTCATCTTCTGACAGAACTGGATAAGCCGGTGGAGTCCGAATTGCTGTATGACATCTGTGTGACCGGCGGCATGATCAATTTCTTTACCTATCAGGAAACCGTTGCCTGCCTGCTGGAAAACGGTTCCATTGCATCGGGACGCAATGAGGACAGGGAAGAGGTCTATTCCGTGACGGACTCGGGCAAGGAAACTGCCCGCAAACTGCACAGCGTTGCGGCGAAATCTTACCGTGACGATATTGTGTCGGCAATGCGGAAAGCCATACAGCGGAAACGCAGTCAGAAAGATGCAGTCATTACCTGCGAACCGCTGGAAAAAGGCTGTCATCTGCACGTTGTCCTCAAAGACCGTGATACCGTTCTGCTGGATCTGCGACTGTTTACGCCCGACAGCGAAACTGCCGGTCAGCTTGGTGAACGGATACGGAAAAATCCCTCTGTCCTGTATCATGATGTGTTGCAGGCTGTCCTGAACGGAACTGCACCTGCGGAGGAATAACAAAAAAGCCTGAGAACCGAAATTCTCAGGCTTTTGCTGTATTCTGTGCAAATCAATAGGCGAGCTTCTCTTCGAGCCACTTTTCCAGCTCTGCAATGGGCATTCTTACCTGTTCCATCGTGTCACGGTCACGGACGGTCACGCAGTTGTCGTTTTCCTTCGTGTCAAAGTCGTAAGTGATGCAGAACGGCGTGCCGATCTCGTCCTGACGGCGGTAGCGCTTGCCGATCGAACCCGCATCATCAAAGTCAATATTCCACTTTTTGGAAAGCTGTGCAAATACTTCCTGCGCATCGGCGGAGAGCTTCTTGGACAGCGGCAGAACGGCTGCCTTGAACGGCGCAAGCGCAGGGTGCAGATGCATTACCACACGGGTGTCCTTCTTTTCGGCATCTACCACTTCCTCGTCATATGCCTCTGTCACGATCGAGAGGAACAGTCGCTCTACACCCAGAGACGGCTCGATGACATAGGGAATGTACTTGGTGTTGTCCTCCGGATCAAAGTATTCCATAGACTTTCCGGAATGGGTCTGGTGCTGTGTCAGGTCGTAGTCGGTTCTGTCGGCAACGCCCCAGAGTTCGCCCCAGCCGAACGGGAAGAGATACTCAAAGTCCGTTGTTGCCTTGGAGTAGAAGCAAAGCTCTTCCTTGTCATGGTCACGCAGGCGGAGATTTTCCTCCTTGATGCCCAGACCCAGCAGGAAGTCACGGCAGTAGCCTCTCCAGTACCGGAACCATTCCAGATCGGTGCCGGGCTTGCAGAAGAACTCCAGCTCCATCTGCTCAAATTCACGCACACGGAAAATGAAGTTGCCGGGCGTGATCTCGTTGCGGAAGGATTTGCCCACCTGTGCAACACCGAACGGCACTTTCTTGCGGGTCGTTCTCTGAATGTTCTGGAAATTCACAAAGATACCCTGCGCTGTCTCCGGACGGAGATACAGCTCGGACTTGCTGTCCTCGGTAACGCCCTGAAATGTCTTGAACATCAGGTTGAACTGGCGGATGTCGGTGAAATCACACTTGCCGCAGTTCGGGCAGGGAATCTGCTTTTCACGGATATAATCAACCATCTGCTCATTGGACCAGCCGGCAGGATTGGTGCCGTCGAAGTCCTCGATCAGATTATCGGCACGGTGACGGGTCTTGCAGGCCTTGCAGTCCATCAGCGGATCGGAGAAACCGCCCAGATGACCGGATGCCACCCATGTCTGCGGATTCATCAGGATCGCCGAATCCAGTCCCACATTGTAGGGACATTCCTGCACAAACTTCTTGCGCCACGCATTCTTGATGTTGTTTTTCAGTTCTACGCCAAGCGGACCGTAATCCCAGGTGTTGGCAAGACCTCCGTAGATCTCGGAGCCTGCGTAGACGTAGCCTCTGCCCTTGCAGAGTTCCACGATTTTGTCCATGCTCTTTTCGGAATTTTTCAGCATACAAAAACATCCTTTCAGGATCAATTTCCCAGCTGGCTGCGGGGATGACTCTATTATACACTACTTTCGGAAAATTGTCAAGAGGGCGTTTTCCGTGAAATTCTTTCTGCTTTGCTTGACAAAACTGCTCTTTTACGCTATAATAAGAAATACGGCGGCGGCTGCCGTCAGCTTCGATCAAGGAGGACTATTCTATGCACGGACCGTCATGGCTCAACAAACTGGAACGCAGGATCGGGAAATTTTCTATCCCGAACCTCATGAACATCATCATCTTCGGTATGGCGATCGTCTATATCATCGACACATTCATGAATCCTGATTATCAGGTCAACCTCAGCTCCATTCTCATGTTTGACCGTGACCAGATCCTGCACGGACAGGTCTGGCGGCTTCTTACGTTCATCTTCATACCGCCCGGTGCCAATCTGCTGTTTGCGGCATTCGTTTTCTACTTCTACTGGATGATCGGTTCAGCAATCGAATATAACTGGGGTGCGTTCCGGTTCAATTTCTTCTATATCATCGGCATGGTGTTCAACATCGCTGCCGGCTTCATCACAGGCTACGCAACGAGCTACTACCTCAATCTGACATTGTTCCTGACGTATGCTATGCTTTATCCGAACGAACGGATCATGCTCTTCTTCTTCATTCCCGTCAAAATCAAATGGCTTGCGTGGGTCGATGCGGCTTTGCTCCTGTTCAGCTTCATTATGTCACCGTGGCGGTTCCGCATTGCAATCCTGTTTTCCGTTGCCAATTTTCTCATCTTCTTCGCAAAAGACCTGTTTGAATACGGAAAACTCTTCTTCCGCCGCATTGCCCGCAAACTCGGCAAAAAGCCAAAGCAGAACGACGATGAACCGAGCTGGAAAAATCACTGGTGGAACGACAACGACAATAATCCCTTCAGATAAGCATTCCCTCCTCCGCAGTCCGCTGCGGGGGAGTTTTTTTCGTCAGGTGCAGCACGCCGAGATAAATCCCTGCGCACAGCATCGTAAACAACACCATTGCAGGCACACTCCCCTCCGGGTCAAGGTGCATCACCAGAAAGACCGCACGGCTTACCTGCACACTCAGCACCGAGGCGAATATCGGCATCAGAAGCAGTGCGGCTGCATCAAAATGCATTCCCGTCCGTCGGAACACCACGATCAGACGTGCCGTATTTCCTGCAATATTGCTGGCATAATAGGACAGGACGATACCATGAAATCCCATCAGCGGTATGCAGATCAGCACAATGGAAATGCGCACGATGTATTCACAGAGATAGTTGAGCGAGGAGAACATCTGCGCCCCCAGTCCCTTGATGATGCTCTCCAGCACGATTTCCAGATAGATGAACGGCACAACGGGCGCAAGCAGACGAATCATGTTTCCTGCGATCTCACCCCCGCCGAGCAGCTCTCCGATCTCGTCCCCGAAGGTCAGCAGAATCAGCGTGACAAAAACTGAAAATTCAATCGTGCGGCGAATTGCTTTCATGGAGAGCGTCCGGATACGGGCTTTGCGCTGTGCGGCGTGTTCCCTTGCGATTTCCGTGATGAGAATGCCCGCAAGCGAACACAGGATCGTGGACGGAAAGAACAGCGTTGGCAGGATCATCGCCTCGAAAATGCCAAACTGGGAGAGCGCTTCTGCCGTGGAATTGCCCGCCTGCTGCAAGGTCACGGGAACAAGGGCATCATTGGCAGCTGACAGCCCCGATGTCAGTGCCGAACCTGCCATGACGGGAACGGCAAGCCGCAGATACTCTCGGAGCGTGAGCGAAGTCGCCCCCGTCCGTCCGGGGCGCAGCTTCGGGAATATACACAGCAGGAAAAGCAGTTCCCCGCCTGCGGCGATCAGCGAAACCCACGCCGTCATGTCACACAGCACAGCAGCTTTGGTCGGCTGCAAAAGAACGGCGGCGGCAACGTTCAGACCCGAATGCAGCACAAATTCAATGCCGTCTGCTGCGGCACACAGCCCTGCTCTGCACAGAGCATTGCACCAGCCTTTCATACAGGCGGCAAGCGTGACAACGGGCAGCGCATATGCCATGTGCCGTATGGGAGCTGTCAGTGTCGGGTCATGCAGAAAACCTGCACTCAGAGTTCCCGCAAAAAGACAGATTCCCGCACACGTCACACCCGATAAGATCATGCTGACAAAAATACAGTGCCGCAGAATGCCCGTCGGGTTTCGTTCTGCCTTGCCAAGCTCTTCCGACACAAAACGGGATACACACAGAAAAGCATTTCCGCCTGCGACCATGCACGCAAGACGGAAAAAAGATGCCGCCAGTGTCAGGATTCCAATTCCCTCAGAACCCAGACGGGCATTGAGCAGGACATTCACAACCAGTGTCAGTCCGTCAAGTATCATCTGCATCAAAGTCAGCAGTACTGTATCTTTCACAATGCTTCTTTGCATGGGACACCTCTTTTTCTTATGCGAAAACTGCGGGAATGCCCTGCAACCCGCTTCACTTTCTCCTTCCGAATCTATGCACACAATTCCCGCTTCATGCATACGATGCAGAAAAACGAAAGGCGGTCTTTTCCATGCCAAGATTATTTTTAAGCCCCTCGACACAGGAGTGGAATCCCTACATCGGCGGCGGCAATGAA
Source organism: Oscillospiraceae bacterium (assembly GCA_024699425.1). Taxonomy (GTDB): domain Bacteria; phylum Bacillota; class Clostridia; order Oscillospirales; family Ruminococcaceae; genus UBA3855. The sequence continues at coordinate 13,851 of JAILPP010000112.1, forward strand.
GAACAGTATATGAATCTCATCGCTGATAAAATGGAACCCTACCTGCGTGCCTGCGGTATCTCCTTCGTGCGCAATGACCCCGACCGTAATGTCGGCGGGGCAATCGCTGACAGCAATGCACAGGATTTTGAAGTCCACCTTGCACTGCATTCCAATGCCGCACCCGAAAGCCTCGCCGGTAAACTGCGGGGCATTGATGTCTATTACTCCCCCTACAGCGTATGGAGTGAAAAACTGGCGGTCATTCTTGCCAATAATTTCCGTAATATCTACCCCCTGCCCAATCTCAGCCGTGCCATTCAGACCACGACCCTCGGTGAAGTCAACCGTACACGCGCTGTCGCCGTCCTCGCGGAGATCGGCTATCACGACAACGTGGAGGACGTTGACTGGCTGCGGGGAAATCTCGAAAGCATCGCTGCCAATATTGTGCAGTCCCTCTGCGATTACTTCGGTCTGCCCTTTGTCACGCCCGTGGCTGTTGTGCGGGGCATTGTCGTCACGGACGGCGGCAATCTCAACCTGCGCAATTTCCCTGCCCTCACAGGAAAGATCATTGCCTCGATCCCGAACGGCAGCGCTGTCACCGTCTACGGCAAAACAGGCAACTGGTATGTCGTCACGTTTAACGGCTCGGCTGGCTACGTTTCTGCGGATTATGTCGTCATCGGGTAACCTGTGGGAGGACTTTTGTCCTCCCTTTCACTTCGGCAGAATCTCCATAATTCTACAAAGAGGAATTTTTATCTGCTTTTGTACACGTTCACACAATTGTAACCAAAACCCCCTTGACAAAATATTTGCTTTGTGGTAAAATTGTATCATGCAAAGCCGAAATAGGGCTTTGCCAATTCCAATCGGTACATACTAAGGAGGTTACAGAAATGGCAGATTTTGATCTGAACGGAAAAATCAACAGCGTGGTGAACTCTGTGGAGAAACTGGCAAAGGGCGCAGCAGATACCTCAAAAAGAATGGTAGAGCGTGTCAAGGTCAAGAGCGAGATCTCCAAGGCAGAAAGCGACCTGAACGCCGCTTACATCGAGCTGGGCAAGAAGTATGAGGAGCTTTACGGCGACCGCATGGATGCCGATTTCGCTGACGTACTCGCACGAGTAGCAAAGGCGAAGGCTGCCATTGCAGTTTCCCGTGCGGAGCTGGCTTCGATCGATAGCGCTTCTGTTTGCCCGAACTGCGGCAAGTTCGTCAAGGAAGGCGACCGTTTCTGCCCGAACTGCGGCACAAAGCAGTGCGAGCCTGCGTGTGCTGACGCACCCTGCGACCTTCCCTCCTGCGATGATATTCCCGATGTTCCCGCAGCACCTGCCCCCACTGAGGATGCCCCCGCTGAGGACGCTCCCAAGGAATAAACACAAAAACCTGCCGGCTGACTTCCGGCAGGTTCTTTTTATTTCTGTGTCACTGCTTCCATCTCCGCAAGCTGTACCGCATCTGTCCGGAATACCAGCACGGAACCGGGCACTTCCCGACAGAGCTGCCGTGTCCGCTGCTCCGGCGAAAAACTGTGCAGAAGCGCAAATGCACGCTCCTCCTCCGATGTGTAAGGTGCTGTACGGGGATTGTCGTTGCAGCGCAGCTCCTCGGTATAACGCCCGTCCTGTATCCGACAGATGATCTTGTATTTCGTGACCGTCTGTTCCTTCTCGTCCATATTCTCCTCCGCTTATCGGAAACGGTTCTGTTTTTCGTCGTATTGGTAGCCGATCGCTGTCAGCTTGTCGGTGATGGTCTGCATATCCACATCATTGCTTCGGCAAAATTCTTCCAGAGACGGGTAGAAATCCCGAAGCTGCGTGTTTACAAAGCTCAACAGGATCACTGGGTCGTTTGGGATCTTCACAGCACTTCACGCTCCTTTCTTCCTCATTATAGCAGATTTCCGCAGCGGTGTCAAGTGAAGTTTTCCACGCTTTTCCCCTGCTCCCTTTCAAAGCAGATCAGTTGCAGAAAAAATTTACAATTACCCCTTGCAGTTTTCAGGAAAATGTTGTATAATAGTATTGTGGCGTGACCATATGCGTATGTCACGCAAATCAGCCCCACGGGGCAAACCAAACAGAAAGGATGTCATTACAATGGCAGGTTTGAACAAGGTAACAGTCGAGGATCTCAGCGTCAAGGGTAAGAAGGTTCTGGTCAGAGTGGACTTCAATGTCCCGCTGAAGGATGGTGTTATCACCAACGATAACAGAATCCAGGCAGCTCTTCCCACTATCAAGAAGCTCGTGGAAAACGGTGCGAAAGTCGTTCTTTGCTCCCATCTGGGCAAGCCCAAGAACGGTCCGGAGGAGAAGTTCTCCCTCAAGCCCGCTGCCGACAGACTGGCAGAGCTGCTGCCCGATGTAAAGGTAACATTTGCCAACGATGATACCGTTGTCGGTGACAATGCCAAGGCTGCTGTCGCTGCAATGGGCGAGGGCGAGATCGTTGTTCTCCAGAATACCCGCTTCCGCGGCGCAGAGGAGACCAAGAACGGCGAGGCCTTCGCCAAGGAACTCGCTGATCTCGTGGACGGCGAAGTGTTCGTTATGGACGCTTTCGGTTCTGCTCACCGTGCGCACGCTTCTACCGCAGGCGTGACCAAGTTCGTCAAGGAAACTGCTGTCGGCTACCTCATGCAGAAGGAGATCCAGTACCTCGGTAATGCTGTTGAAGTTCCGGTTCGTCCGTTCGTTGCAATCCTCGGCGGCGCAAAGGTTGCAGACAAGCTCAATGTCATCTCCAACCTGCTCGAAAAGTGCGATACCCTCATCATCGGCGGCGGTATGGCTTATACCTTCCTCAAGGCACAGGGCGGCTCGATCGGTACTTCCCTCGTGGACGATGAGAAGATCGACTACTGCAAGGAAATGCTCGCCAAGGCTGAGAAGCTCGGCAAGAAGATCCTGCTCCCCGTGGATACCGCAGTTGCTGCTTCCTTCCCCGATCCGATCGACACTGAGATCTCTGTTGAGAACGTAAAGTCCACCGAGATCCCCGCTGACATGATGGGTCTGGACATCGGTACAGAGACACAGGCAATCTTCGCTGAAGCTGTCAAGTCCGCTAAGACTGTTGTATGGAACGGCCCGATGGGCGTATTCGAGAACCCCACTCTGGCTAAGGGTACCATCGCTGTTGCCAAGGCTCTCGCAGAAACAGATGCTACCACGATCATCGGCGGCGGCGACTCCGCAGCAGCCGTTATGCAGCTCGGCTTCGCTGACAAGATGAGCCACATCTCCACCGGCGGCGGCGCTTCCCTCGAATACCTCGAAGGCAAGGTTCTCCCCGGCGTTGCTGTCATCGCTGAAAAGTAATTCTGCCCTGACTTCCTGCAAAAATCGGGGGCTTTGCCCCCTCCCCTGCGGGGGTGCCTCCCCCACATAACGGATTATATCATAGGAGTGTGATCGAAATGTTCAAATGTTGTAGCAAAGAAAAGAAACTGTCCCTGCCGGCTCTGGTACTGAAAGATGTGGATATTCCGCAGATCGTTGCCGACAAACTGCCGCACTTTCCCGTTGTCAGAAAATCCGAAACCGAAAAGAAACCCGATGTTATCACTCGTGTACTGGAGTATGAACACACTCCAATCGTTGCGGCGGCTGCCGTTGGCTTCCTCGCCGGCGTGATCGTCGGCTTCATGATGTCCCCTGTCAAGAAGGGCGTGCGCATCGGCTGCAATAACAAGGCGGTCAGCAGCGACTTCGATGAGGACGATTTCGAGGACTACGAGGAAGACGAATAATTTACAGTAAAGGAGTTTTTCCCATGAACAAAGCAGTGAGAAAGGCGATCATCGCCGGTAACTGGAAAATGAATAAGACCCGCCCCGAAGCAAAGGCTCTGATCGAAGACATCAAGCCCCTCGTTGCCAATGCAGAAGGCAAGGTAGAGGTCATCACCTGCGTTCCGTTTACCAATCTGGAAACGGCTGTCGCAGCAACTGCCGGTTCTAATGTCAAGGTCGGCGCTGAGAACGTTCACTACGAGAAGTCCGGCGCTTTCACAGGCGAGATCTCCGCAGATATGCTCGTTGAGGTCGGCGTAGAGTACGTTGTCATCGGTCACTCCGAAAGAAGACAGTACTTCGGTGAAACAGATGAGACAGTCAACAAGAGAACCGCTGCGGCTCTCAAAGCAGGTCTGAAGCCCATCGTTTGCGTTGGTGAGCTGAAGTGGGAGCGTGAGTGCAACATCACAGAGGAAGTCATTGCCCGTCAGATCAAGCTCGATCTGTGGGAGGTTTCCGCTGAGGACGTGAAGAAGGTTGTCATTGCTTACGAGCCTGTATGGGCAATCGGTACCGGTCTGACCGCTACTCCCGATCAGGCACAGGAGGTTTGTGCTTTCATCCGCGCACAGCTCGCAAAACTGTACGATCAGGCAACGGCTGACGCTGTGACCATTCAGTACGGCGGTTCTATGAACGCCAAGAATGCAGCAGAACTGCTCGCAAAGCCCGACATCGACGGCGGTCTGATCGGCGGCGCTTCCCTCAAGGCTGCGGACTTCAATGTCATCGTTCAGGCAGCAGTAGAAGGCTGAGTTTCACAATGTCTGCATATGTCCCTTGGCAAAGCCGGGGGGCATATTGCGGTATAGAAAGGTAGAGATTTATGGCAAAGAAACCCGTAGCACTCATCATCATGGACGGCTATGGCTATAATCCGGATTCCTACGGCAATGCGATCATGGCTGCCAAAACCCCGAATCTGGACAAGTATATGCAGGGTCCGAATACCATTATCGGCGCTTCCGGTCTGGACGTTGGTCTGCCCGACGGTCAGATGGGCAACTCCGAGGTCGGTCATACCAATATCGGCGCAGGCAGAATCGTTTACCAGCAGCTCGTCAAGATCACCAAGTCCATTCAGGACGGCGATTTCTTTGAGAATCCGGCACTCGTTCACTCTATGGAGAATGCGAAGAAGAACAATTCCGCCCTGCATATCATGGGTCTGCTCTCCCCCGGCGGCGTTCACTCCCATATGACCCACATTTTCGGCATCGTCGAAATGGCAAAGAAATTTGGTCTGGAAAAAGTCTATCTCCACGCCTTCCTCGACGGCAGAGATGTTCCCCCGTCCAGTGCCGCTGAGTACATGGAGGAGACTGTCAGGGAACTCGACAAGATCGGTGTCGGCAAGGTCGGCGTGATCTCCGGCAGATTCTATGCAATGGACAGAGACAATGCGTGGGATCGTGTCGAGAAAGCATATGCGGCGCTCGTTTACGGCGAGGGCGTGCAGGAAGATGACCCCGTTCAGGCGATCAGAAATTCTTACGCAAATGAAGTCACTGACGAGTTCATGCTCCCCACTGTTGTCACCAAGGGCGCTGAGATCAAAGAAGGCGATTCTGTGATCTTCGCAAACTTCCGCCCTGACCGTGCAAGACAGATCACCCGTGCTTTCGTTGATCCCGAATTCAAGGGCTTTGAACGCAGAAACGGCTATTCCCCCGTTCATTTCGTCTGCATGGCGCAGTATGATGCCACGATGCCCAATGTGGAAGTCGCTTTCCCGCCTGAGGAACTGACCATGACAATGGGCGAGTATCTGGCAAAATGCGGCAAGACACAGCTCAGAATTGCGGAGACGCAGAAGTATGCACACGTTACTTTCTTCTTCAACGGCGGCGAGGAAAAACAGTTCGAGGGCGAGGACAGAATCCTCATCAAGTCCCCCGATGTCGAGACGTTCGACATGAAGCCCGAAATGAGTGCCTATGAAGTCTGTGATGCCGTTTGTGAAGCCATTGACAATGATAAATATGATGTCATTATCCTCAACTACGCAAACTGCGATATGGTCGGTCATACAGGCGTTTTTGATGCCGCTGTTCAGGCTGTCGAGGCTGTCGATACCTGCGTTGGCAGAATGGTCGAGAAGATTCTCGCCAAGGGCGGCGCTGCACTGATTACCGCCGACCACGGCAATGCCGATAAGATGATGGAACCGGACGGCTCCCCGTTTACGGCTCACACCACAAACCCCGTTCCGCTGATCGTTGTCGGTGCAGGTGATGTCAAGCTTGCAGAAGGCGGCGTTCTGGCAGATCTTGCTCCCACTATGCTCAGACTTCTGGAACTCCCCCAGCCTGCCGAAATGACCGGCAAGTGCCTGATCGTAGATTAAAATGCAAGCCCCCTCAGTCCTCTGCGGGGGCTTATCTGATAAAGGAGACAGCAATATGAAGTCGATCATCGTGTATTACAGTCTGGAAGGTAACACCGAATATACCGCAAAGGAAATCGCCGCTAAACTCGACGCAGATCTGCTCCGCCTTGAACCCGTCAAAGCATATCCCACCGGCAAGGTCAGCAAATTTGTCTGGGGCGGCAAAAGCGCTATGATGGCCGAAACCCCTCAGCTCAAACCGTATCAGTTTGATGCCGCCGCCTATGACTGCATCATCTTCGGGTTTCCTGTCTGGGCAAGCAACATTGTGCCGCCGCTTCGGACATTTATCCGCAGCGAGAACCTGAAAGGCAAGACCTTTGCGGCGTTCGCCTGCCAGACGGCTGACGGCGCAGGCAAGGCTTTCGCCAAACTCAGAACGGAACTCGGCATTGATTCGCTTGCGGCAGAACTCATCCTGCTTGACCCCAAATCAAAACCCAATGCCGCCAATGCACAGAAAATAACGGCGTTCTGCGATTCTCCGTGCTTTCACAAATAAGAGACTTCCAAAGTATACCAGCCCGCAGCCTTATATACTTCGCTAAGAATGCCCCTGAGCGCTTTGAAATGCTCAGGGGCGTTTTCATCGTGAAATATCCGGAACTTACGCCTTGACAGGCAGCTTTATCATGTCCAGCGCTCCCTTCAGGATGTTCAGGGAGTCGGAAGAGTCGATCGCACCGCTGTTATCTACATCGGCATTGGCACTTGCTTCATCGCTGAGTTCGTTCATGCCGAGCAGATTCTTGTTCAGAGTGATGACATCCAGAATGTTTACGTCCTTGTCACAGTTGACATCGCCGTAAAGCGTTGCCTTTGTGACGGCTGCGGTCTTGGTGGTTGTCTCGGTCGGGGCGGTCAGTTCGGGTGTGGGGGCATCCTTCGGTGCTTCTCCCCAGACCTGCTTGCCCTCGGCGTACATCGTCAGACCGTCTGTCAGCTCCGGCGCAACGTTCAGCTCCTTGCCGATCTCCTCGGCGGTGCGGATCTGCTGACGGCTGTAATCGTTCTCCGGATCCCAGACCTGCTTGTAATCTGCTGTCAGCTCCGGGTTGACCAGCGCAAACTGATACTGCTCCTTACCATAGAACTTGTAGTCCGGGAAGTGCAGATTTACATAGCAGTCACCCTTGTCGTTGTACTGCTCCATCGTTGCTTCTACGACATAATCGCCGTTGGTGGCGGATTTGATCGAGTCGTAATCCGAACGCAGCTCCAGATCCGAAAGTTTCAGACCTGCATCCAGCAGCTCGGAAATGTTGAAATAATAACGAATATCAAATGCACCAAGATAACGGGGAGGCAGGAATGCGTGGTTGTCGATCTCGATCAGAACCTGCGTGGAACGTGCATCCTCCTGTCCGACTGCCGCCTTGACGGTGTATTCCACGATCTCGCCCTTCATGCTCTCTTCGGACGGCGGGAAGTTCTCCATCGGCTTGTCCCCTGCCTCTTTGCCGTAATACTTGTACAGACCTGCACAAGCTCCGACAAATCCTGCGTTGTAGTCTACCGCAACTTCGTTGTAGATATAGTCCTTTGTCTCGTCACGGTGCCAGTCCATCGCATCGGGACCGCCGACCAGTGCGCCCCAGAGGACGTGAACCTGATCGAGTGGATCATCCATTGCCAGTGTCGTGGAACCGTGTGCCGCACGATGATGCGGATGTGATGCACCGTTCTCCAGATCATAGCCGACAATGTAGGAACGTCCCATCGGGTTGTTGCCCATGATGTATTCCATCTGTCCCTTTGCCCAGTCCGCAAAGGTGAAATCTCCTGTCTCCTTGGCATAGACAAGCGCTTCCAACTGGAATGCCGTGTCATAACGTGCGGAACCGTAGTCGTTCAGCATCGCAAAGCCTGCGGGGGTCTTTTTCAGCCATGCGCCGTCTGTGTCGGGCAGATCGGGAATCTTGTCGGGTGTGATCTTGGTGTTCCATACTTCATCATCCGTGCCGAATTTCTTGTGTGCGGTGACGGCGGGTTTCAGACCTGTCGCCTTTGCCGCATCTTCCGGAGACATACCCGACCAGAATTCCAGATTCCAGCGGAAAATGTACCAGTCACGGGAACAGTTGGTGATGGGTGCGAGCTTTGCGAATACGCCGCCCCAGACTGTATCCCAGCAGTGAACCCAGATGTTCTGCCAGCAGTTGCCGGTGTCCTTGATGATACGCTTGATGTAGCCTGTGTAGGGGTGTGCGCCCATATCGCCTGAAATTGTCTCGTCCACATGGATGATATGGTCGATGTAATCATAATCTTCGGTACACTCATAGAGCCACACTGCTGCCCATGCCAGCTCGTCATAGTCATAGCTGGACGTATAGAAACCGCCGTCATAGCCCAGAGAAGTCACCGTCATTGAGGAATTTTCCGCCTGCTTGTTGACTGCATCGGGATCTTCCTCGGAATAGCCGTCGTTGTCTGCATCGGTCTTGCCCGCCTGCTTGCCGTCGGCATTGGTCTTGCCTTCCTCGGCGTGCGTTTCACGGGCGAATTTGTAGAGTGCCTTTGCCGCCTTGAGCGACTTTTCTGCATATTCGGGGTCGGATTCCTTAAAGTTCAGATAGTTGACCGCAAGAGATGCCGCCACACCTGCGCACATATCGGATGCGGGTGTCTCACGGGTCGCAAAGTAGGCGGGTCGGTTGAAATCGAGCAGCCATGTACCCTGCAATTCCGGTGTGAGCCAGTAGTTATGGTCAATGTTGCCCTCGCCCACCTGATAGCAGAACGCCAGCACGTCCTCGCCGTTTTCATCGTAATACAGGCATTTCAGGTAGTAATCATTGAACCAGCGGAGAATGTCCTCGGTATGCTCCGCCTGCCCTGCATCTTCGTAGGCATCACGGAACTCATAATAGCCCCAGCCGAGTGTGGATGCCGCATAGCTGCCGGGGAGACAGAACTGCACACAGTCACCTGCATCGTGCATACCGCCTGCAACGTCGATCGTACCGTCACCGTCAGGGTCAAGGATGTCCTTGTGCTTGTCGATGAATTCCTGTGAAAGGTTCGTTCCTGCTTTCGCCTCGGTCATGGGGATCAGGGGAACGTGTGCATCTTCAGTGTGGCAGTCGCCTCTCCATTCGAGATTGCCACCCGTGATGCCCTCGCCGCATTTGTTCGCATCGTAGAAATACAGCGACAATTGCAGCGCCTTGGCAAAGTTGACGGGTACCGGCTCGACCTTTTCCGGAAATGTCTTGTCCGCATCCTCGACCTTGCCTGGATCTTCTCCTGCATCTGCCATCGCAGGGAGCGCACCTGTTCCCGTGAGCAGAAGTGCAGATGCCGCCAGCAGCGCCGCCAGCCGTTTGCCTGTGTGTTTCTTCATAACCATCCTTCTTTCTTTCAATTTGTAACTATAAATGGGAATATCTGTCAATCTTCACAGTTTTGCGGTCACAGAGCGACCGCTTAGGGGGGGCTGCTCGCCCCCTCAACCCCTCGGCATAAGCAGACAGCCAGCGAGGAACGAGCGCGGCTGGTCGCTTATACAGAGTAGGGCGGTGACCGCCCTGCACCCGCATCGCTTTTGTGTATTTTGACAGTCAGCGCTCATCTATAGTTTGTAAAAACGCCCGACAGTTTTCCACATTGTATAAGTATATTATACCATATCTCAAATGATTTTGCAAGAGGATAATCCATATTTTTTTCTTCATATCCCCATTGCAGACACTTACGGTCGGATATCCGGATTGACGTGTACCATGCAGTGCTTGACCTCAGGAAAGGCGGACTCGATCGCATCGTGAACGGCTTCGGCGGTGTTGTGGGCTTCGACAAGTGTCTTGCCGGCATCCATGAGAATTTCTACTTCTACATAAATACGGGAACCGAACAGACGGGTTTTCAGCTCGTCAATGCCGAGTACCCCTTCCGTTTGCAGGATCACGCCCCGCATCGCTTCTACTTTTTCATCCGGACAGGAGGTGTCGATCATCTTGTTGACGGCATCTATAAATATATCCACCGCCGCCTTTTCTATAAAGGCACAGATCACAACACTTGCCAGCGGATCCAGAACGGGAAGTCCCATTCTTGCACCCAGAATACCCGCAAATGCTCCCACCGATGAGAGTGCATCCGATCGGTGATGCCACGCATCTGCCAGCAGCGCTCCCGAATTGAGCTGATTCGCCGCACGTCTGGTATAACGGAACATCAGCTCCTTGACAATGACCGAAACAACCGCCGCCGACAGCGCAAGTATTCCCGGTACTGCCAGTTCCGCTTCGTCCTCTGCCGTGATCTTCTGAATGCCCTGATACCCGATGCCGATACCCGTTGCCGCCAGCACGATTGCCAGTATCACCGATGCCACGCATTCCATGCGCTCGTGACCGTAGGGATGCTCTTTGTCGGGCTTCTTTTTCGCCATCTGCACGCCCACGATCACTACGATCGTACTGAATACGTCCGATGCCGAATGTACTGCATCCGAGATCATCGCCCCCGAACGTGCGATCAGTCCCGCAAGCAGTTTCAGCAGTGAAAGTCCGATATTGACGGCAATGCTCACCGCCGACACCTGCATGGCAAGATCTGCCGTTTCGTTCTGCTCTTGTTTCTTCATGTCTGTCATCTCCCCTGAAATAATATGCCCGTTCTGTCAGACGTATTACAGCGGCTTTCGTGCTACGAACAGAATACGCTGCGTTGTTTCCGTCACCGGGGACAACTGCTCAGGTGTGTCAAGTCCCGCATCCGCATCAAATTCCGCTGCAAGCTCCAGACCTGCTTTCCGCAGAAAACCCCTGACTGTCTCCGCCGGATACGCCCGCTCCGTGATGCATTCTTCCGAACGATAGTAGCTCTCCCCGTCACGCTCGAAAAAGGTAAGCTGCTCCTCCACTGTGGCATTGTCCTCCAGCAAGCGGTTTTCCCATGCGCAGAATACGTCAGGCAGATCATAGATAAATGCCTTGTCCGCAAGGATCTCACGGTGCTTGTAAAGGGTGTTCATATCGAACAGAAACAGTCCCCCCGGCTGCGCAAACAGCGATACACGGTCAAATACCCGCTGCCAGTCCTCCGCCGTTTCCAGATGATTCAGACTGTCCAGCATACAGACCGTCACATCGATCGTGCCGAACATATCCAGTTCCCGCATATCCTGACAGAGATACTGAATGGGCAGTCCGCTTTGCATTTTCTTTTCCATGGCGGCGGAAAGCATTGCAGGCGAATTGTCCACGCCGATGACATCATACCCACGCCTTGCCAGCGACTCACAGAGCGAACCCGTCCCGCAGGCAAGGTCGGTCAGGAGCGTGCCGTCCGTTTCGGTACGGATGTATTGACGGATCAGATAATGCAGACGGTCTGCACGTTTTTCATATTCCACATTCTTCGTCAGTGCGTCGTAGTACGCCGCAAAATTACTGTAATCCATAGGTTTCTCCCCCGCATGACAGATTAGCAAGCAGCCCCCTCCGCAAAGGAGAGGGCTGATTTTCTATTACTATAAATGCAGACTGTCAAAATATACAAAAGCGATGCGGGTGCAGGGCGGTCACCGCCCTACTCTGTATAAGCGACCAGCCGCGCTCGTTCCTCGCTGGCTGTCTGCTTA
>JAILPP010000023.1 GCA_024699425.1 Oscillospiraceae bacterium
TTACGCTGAATACGACAGACCGACACGCAGTCGCTGCGCCGGAACCTGACCATTATTCCACGAGCAAGAATTCCCATCACACCGTGGCGGCTCATGAACAGGCAAACACACTGGTCGCATCCGACTGGAAGGATCCTCCGCTTGTGAACGACCTTCCGAATGACGAGCCGGTGTATATTGTCCGCCGTCTGACTCCGGTGGAGTGCGCCCGCTTGCAGGGATTCCCGGACTGGTGGTGCGCCGACCTCGCAATTCCCGATCCTTCCGATGCGGATATTGCATTCTGGTCTGAGGTCTGGGAAACGTGGCGCAGTGTCACAAATCCCAAGGGCAAACCGAAAACGGGAAAGCAGATCCGCAAATGGCTGGCTGATCCGTATACTGATTCCGCAGAGTACAAGCTGTGGGGCAACGGCGTGGCGCTTCCTTGCACTTATTTCGTGCTTTCCGGCATCGCATGGGCGGCGCAGAGAGATACACAAAAGTGAACGCATAATGTGCCCGTTTTGAAATGCGATAGCGAATAAGCCCGATTCTGCGTTACTTCAGATTCGCAGAGAGACACTTATTATGATTTCTTGTCTCCGCCAAGCTCGATCTTGCCGTGTTTTTCCTCGTACTGCTCAATACAGTCACGGATCAATATAAGGATCTGACTGTTGGCAGAACGCCCTTCATAGTCAGCAACAACGTGTAATTTGTCAAGCATTTCCTGCTCGATTCGGATGGACAAACTCTTGATAGCCATAATAAGACTTCCTTTCAAACTTACTATGACTTTATTTTAGACGCATTTTGTGTTATAATGTTAGAAGTGAACACATAATATGTTCAAATTAAGTCTAAAAGGAGATGCTTGTCATGAAAGTTGCAGTGATCGGTTCACGAGGTCTACATGTAGATGACCTCGGACAGTACCTGCCAAAGGAAACAACAGAGATCGTCAGCGGCGGAGCAAAGGGCATCGACTCCGATGCAAGAGCCTATGCGCAGGCGCATGGCATCCCGTTGAAGGAGTTCCTGCCGGAGTATCAGAAATACGGCAGGGGCGCTCCGCTGAAAAGAAACCTGCTGATCATTGAGTACGCCGATGTAGTGCTTGCATTCTGGGACGGCGAGTCCCGCGGCACAAAATATGTGATCGACCACTGCCGGAAGATGAACGTTCCGGTGAATGTGATTACATTGGAATAAAGATGGTGTAAGAAGCCTTGCAGCAAATTGTGAACGAATTGATACAAAGTAAAACAGGCGCAGAATTCTCTGTGCCTGTTTATCATTTTTCAATCCAAAATAGTATCAGTTGTCCTTCTTTTCTGATTGCTTACGGATTGTTTCGTTCATCGCTTCATTTGCTTCCTCGTCCCAGACCGTGCTCTCAGGGCCAAGCGTGCCGTACATCGTATTCTCAAAGGAATATGTTCTCTTCGCAGTCTTGATAAGCTTCACATTTTCGTGATCATCCTGAAAAGTACCGAGCTGTTCGTATATCTCCTGCGTGATCTCAAAATCGTACTGCTCGCGTCCCTCGCGGCTCGTGTAGATGATCTCAGCAAAATAGCGATCTGTTTCGGGGTCATGATAGGCAGTCCAGTTGCTGCCGTGTTTTTTCGTTTTCATGCAGTTTCCTCCTTAGCCGCTCAGAGCCAGATATCCGTGACGACCCAGTCATTTTCCTCGATGGGATAGGCATTTCCGCAGTACGGGCAGGCCTTGACCTTTGCCGCATCGAAGCTTGCACCGCAGGACGGGCAGGAAACAGCCGAGATAGAAAATCCCAGATCGGTGGGCTTTTTGATGACCTTCCGCAGGCTCATGCGGATCTTGTCAGATTTTTTGCGGATCTTTCCGCCGTGGTAGTGCAGACTGTCGGTATAAAATGTGAGCGATACATCGCAGACACCGTCCTTGATGCTGTATTTGTTCACGCCGGAATTATGGTAAGTAATATCCACGATCTCACGGAGCTTTTCAGGTATCGGTCTGTCACACTGGCAGATGGTCAACTCCCCTGGATTCTGACTGTAGAGCATGAGTTTCAGAAGCGACATGGACTTGTCACGGAAGTATTCTGTTGAAAAAGTGGAATCAAGCTCATGCATCTTATGACAGAATAGCAGGGATTTCACTGCTTTACTGCCGCCACGTGCATTCTTGCCCATCAGTTTGACCGAACGGATCGTATTGACAATGAACCACGCACCGGCACCAAACATGACACCGAGAATTGCGCTTGCCAATATACCAGATATGCCCGCACTCAAAAGCTTGGCACCCTCCAATGCTCCGGCGAAGACTTTGAACAGCGTCGCCACGATGTAGATCACAAGAACGAGACTGAAACAGACAAGAGCATATTTTTTGATTTCCCTCGTGTCGAAGAGCTCCTTGCCGTCTTCATGGATGAAGAAATGCATCACCTTCGGATACAGTTCATCCATGAGGAATTTGGTGTTGCAGGAGCCGCATCCGGATTCGAGCCTCCCAAGCGTAGACGGCGCACCACAGTTCGGACAGCACATCGCAGTATTCGGAGAGGGAACACCTCCCTCTTTGGGAGTTTGCATGACAATGGATAGTCCGCCCTCAGTGTCACTGCTGTAGATCTCCTTCTGGGAATTGCGGATGGTTGTGGTGAAATGCTTGCCACCGCCAATGATGGAATTCACAAAGACACTGTCACCGTAGGATATTGCTCCGACATCGTGATGACTCGATTCCGGTTTCCTGATCTGTATCTGCATCGTAAGCCCCAGTGACTGGAGTTTTTGTTTTTGCAGCTCCAGTGTAAAGCG
>JAILPP010000010.1 GCA_024699425.1 Oscillospiraceae bacterium
GACCAAGCAGCCGCTTCGCATTCCCTGAGAAGATCGCCGCCTCCTGTGCAGGGGAAAGTCCGAGCCGACGTATCTTTGCGATCGTCACATCGGTCGTGTCCCACGGGCAGTCGCTTGCAAGCAGGATTTTGTCTGCGCCGTGCTTTTCAATGATGCGCCTGAGCTGCTCCTCTTCCACAAAACTGCCCGCAAGTGCTGTGTCAAAATACAGATTCCCGAATTTTCCCGCAAGTTCACGCTCAACGGTTTCCCACATCTCGTTTCCGCCGAGATGCGCCATAATCATCGTCGTTTCGGGGAATTTGTCCAGTATCTTCGCCGCCGCCTGCGGGGTGCAGTGAATCGCTTCCGGACTTACAGGGTCAAGCCCCGCATGGAATATGATCGGCAGTCCGAGTTCTCCGCATTTCCGATAGATCGGGAAAAGTCGCTCTTCATCTGCGAAAAAATGCTGGTAATCAGGGTGCAGCTTGATGCCGTACAGTCCGAGCGATTTGATGCGCTCCAGTTCCGAAAGCGCATCTTCACCGTCAGGGTGGACACTTCCGAACGGGAAAATATGGTCGCTTTTTACCGATGCCGCCCAGTTGTTGCAGACAAGATGCTGTGAGGGCTTCGTGGCAATGCACAGCACTGCAAACCCGTCTACGCCCCATGCACGCATTTTTGCCTCTGTGTCCGCAAGTGTGCCGTTTGTTGCGGGTTTGCTGGTCGCCACCGCTGCAAGGGCGCTGATCGTGCGCTCTGCGATCTTGTCCGCAAAGGCATGAACGTGAAAATCAATGTACTGCATAATTTACCGCCTTTTTCAGAAATTTTCTCCTCTTTGGTGCGTCGGCATGAAAAAAATGCCGGGATTCAGAATCCCGGCGGTCAGATGAAATAAGATGAAAACAAGTTTTGTGTAGAACAAAAGAAAGGAGACAACAAAACGAGTGTTAATCATACGTGATCCGTATATAACACTGTATAAATTATAGCCGAAAAAGTCTGTTTCGTCAATAGAAAATCCGGTTTTTTTTTGAAAAAACAGAATATTTGGTTAATCTGCATATTTTCCACATCTCGAATTTGTACATAAATCAGTCCTGTGGAAACATCGTCAGACCCCGCCTCGTGAAGATTGTCGAAAATGTGCAAAAAAGTCTGTAAAAATTTACAAAATAGCTATTTACAAATTTTCCGATTTGTGTTATTATTATAGAGTAAGGCGCTGTGCCGACAGCACTTGCAGAAGTGTGTCGGCGCGCCAAACAGAATTTTTTATCTATTAGGAGGAATTTCCCATGGCAAGAAAAATGAAAACCATGGACGGTAACAACGCTGCCGCTTGGGCAAGTTATCCGTTTACAGACCTTTCTGCGATCTACCCGATCACACCTTCTTCTGTAATGGCTGAGGTTACCGACACATGGTCGGCAAAGGACAAGAAAAATCTCTTCGGTGATCCTGTCACTGTTGTAGAAATGGAATCTGAGGGCGGCGCAGCAGGTGCTGTTCACGGTTCTCTGTCCGCCGGTGCGCTGACAACTACCTATACTGCTTCGCAGGGTCTGCTCCTCATGATCCCGAATATGTATAAGATTGCCGGTGAGCTGCTGCCGAGCGTGATTCATGTTTCTGCTCGCTGCGTATCCTCTCATGCACTGAATATCTTCGGTGACCACTCCGACGTTTACGCATGTCGTCAGACCGGTTATGCAATGCTCTGCTCCTCTAACCCGCAGGAGGTTATGGATCTGGCTGCCGTTGCACATCTGGCTACCATCGAGGGCAGAGTTCCGGTTCTGCACTTCTTCGACGGTTTCCGTACTTCCCACGAGATCCAGAAGATCGAGGTATGGGACGACAAGGACCTCGGCGAGATGCTCAACTGGGAGGCTGCACAGAAGTTCCGTGACAGCGCTCTGAACCCGAATCATCCCGTACAGAGAGGTTCTGCGCAGAACCCCGACATCTTCTTCCAGGCTCGTGAGGCTTGCAATACTTACTACGATGCGTTCCCGGCTGTTGTCGAGAAGTACATGAACAAGGTAAACGAGAAGATCGGCACGGACTATAAGCTGTTCAACTACTACGGCGCTCCCGATGCAGAACACGTTATCATTGCTATGGGTTCCGTTATGGATACCGTTGAGGAGACCATTGATTACCTGAACGCCAACGGCGGAAAGTACGGTATGGTTCGTGTACGTCTGTACAGACCGTTCGTCGCTGAAAAGCTCATCGAGGCTCTCCCCGATACTGTAAAGCAGATCTCTGTTCTCGACAGAACCAAGGAGCCGGGTTCTCTCGGCGAACCGCTGTATCTCGACGTTGTTGCAGCGCTCAAGGGTTCCAAGTTCGATGCAGTTCCGATCTACTCCGGCCGTTATGGTCTGGGTTCCAAGGACACCACCCCGAATCAGATCATCGCTGTGTTCAAGAACACCGAGAAGAAGCGCTTCACCCTCGGCATCAATGACGATGTAACACATCTGTCCCTCGATGCTTCCTTCAATCCCGATACCGCACCCGCAGGTACGATCTCCTGCAAGTTCTGGGGTCTCGGCTCTGACGGTACGGTCGGCGCAAACAAGAACTCTATCAAGATCATCGGTGACCACACCGATATGTATGCTCAGGCATACTTCGCTTATGACTCCAAGAAGTCCGGCGGTGTTACCGTTTCTCACCTGCGCTTCGGTAAGACTCCCATCAAGTCTACCTACCTCATCAATAAGGCTGACTTCGTTGCTTGTCATAATCAGTCCTATATCGACAAGTATGACATCGTTACCGACATCAAGCCCGGCGGTACGTTCCTCCTGAATACCATCTGGGACGCTGAGGGTCTGGAAAAGCACCTCCCCGGTCAGGTAAAGCGCTACATCGCTCAGAACAACATCAAGTTCTATACCGTAAACGGCGTTCAGCTCGGTAAGGAAACCGGCATGGGCACCAGAATCAATACCATTCTCCAGTCTGCATTCTTCAAGCTCGCTGAGGTAATCCCGTTCGAGGATGCCCTCAAGTACATGAAGGCTGCTGCCGAGATGTCTTACTCCAAGAAGGGTCAGGACGTTGTTGAGAAGAACTGGAACGCAATTGATGCAGGTTATAAGGGCATCGTTGAGGTTCAGGTTCCCGAAAGCTGGAAAACCGCTGCCGATACCAAGATGGGCATGGACAAGGTTACCGCTGCCAACAAGGATCTTGAGGACTTCGTAAATAATATCCAGATCCCCTGCAACGCACAGAAGGGTGATACCCTCCCTGTTTCTACGTTCGTAAAGCTCGCTGACGGTACTTCTCCGCTTGGTTCTGCCGCATTCGAGAAGCGCGGCATCGCTGTGACCGTTCCGTCCTGGAATCCGGATTCCTGCATCCAGTGCAACCAGTGCGCTTATGTCTGCCCGCACGCTGTTCTGCGTCCTGTAACGCTCTCCGCTGAAGAGGCTGCAAAGGCTCCCGCTTCCATGAAGCTCGCTGCAATGAAGCCCGCAATCGGTGATCTGAAATTCGGCATGACCGTTTCCGTTCTCGACTGCACAGGCTGCGGCGTTTGCTCCAATGTCTGCCCCGCAAACAAGAAGGCGGATACCCTCGTTATGAAGCCCCTCGAAGGCGAACTGGCACAGCAGGAAGCATTCAACTTCGGTCAGACTACCGAGATCAAGCCTGAAGTGACTGCCAAGTTTACCGAAGCTACTGTAAAGGGTTCTCAGTTCAAGCAGCCGCTGCTCGAATTCTCCGGCGCTTGTGCAGGCTGCGGCGAAACTCCGTATGCAAAGCTCATTACACAGCTCTTCGGTGACAGAATGTATATCGCTAACGCAACCGGATGTTCCTCTATCTGGGGTAACTCCGCACCGTCCACTCCGTACACTGTCAACAAGAAGGGCTATGGTCCTGCATGGTCCAACTCCCTGTTTGAGGACAACGCAGAATTTGGTTACGGTATGTTCTTAGGTCAGGAGACCCTGAGAAACCGTGTTATTGCCAAGGTTGAGGCTCTCGCTGAAACTGCAAAGAAGGACGAGGTAAAGGCTGCTGTCAAGAAGTTCCTCGATACCAAGAACGACGGCGCTGCAAATACTGCTGCGGCTGATGAGCTGATCGCAGTTCTCGAAACCTGCGACTGTGAGCAGGCTAAGGCAATCCTCGCTGAGAAGGATTACCTCCGCAAGAAGAGCCAGTGGATCTTCGGCGGCGACGGCTGGGCTTATGATATCGGCTTCGGCGGTCTCGACCATGTACTCGCTTCCGGTAAGAATGTCAATGTTATGGTATTCGATACCGAGGTTTACTCCAACACCGGCGGACAGGCATCCAAGTCCACACCTACCGGTGCAATCGCACAGTTCGCGGCAGCAGGTAAGGCTGTCAAGAAGAAGGATCTGGCAGGTATTGCAATGAGCTACGGTTATGTTTACGTTGCTCACATCGCAATGGGCGCAGATCAGAACCAGTGCCTGAAGGCGATCCGTGAGGCTGAGGCTTATGATGGTCCGTCTATCATCATCGCTTATGCACCGTGTATCAACCACGGTATCAAGACCGGTATGGGCACTGCACAGGCAGAGGAGAAGAAGGCTGTACAGGCAGGTTACTGGCATCTGTACCGCTACAATCCCGACCTGAAGAAGGAAGGCAAGAATCCGTTCCTGCTCGATTCCAAGGCACCGAACACCGACGAGTATCGTGACTTCCTGATGGGTGAGGTTCGTTACAACCGTCTGATGCGTGAGAATCCGGAGCGTGCAGAGAAACTGTTCTCGGCTGCACTGGAGAATGCAAAGGATCGTTACGACTACCTGACCAGACTCACCAAGATGTATGGCGAAGAGGCGTAAGCCTGCTTCTGAATCGTCCGAATATCCGAACCTTTCTGAACAAGGGGCTTCGCTGACAAGAAGTGCCTGCTCCTGCGTGAGCTAAGAAATGCCAAAAAATCCCCCCTCCTGCGCGGACAAGCAGGACGGGGGATTTTTTTGTATGATACTATAAATGAGCATGAACCGTCAAAATGCACAAAAACGATGCGGGTGCAGGGCGGTCACCGCCCTGCCGAGGGGGGTTGGGGGGGCGGGTACCCCCCCAATACCAGCCCGCAGCCTTGTATACTTTGCTGAGAATGCTTGGTTACAACTTTCTGAGAATTTCTCCGAGATCATTTCCCGACAAGTCGGCAAGGGATTCGGCACGCTCCCAGTCCGCCGCAGAAATCGACGGGTCATATACCGCCGCCACAGGAAATCCCGCTTTCACCGCCGTTTCAATGCAGTGCAGCGCATCTTCGATCACAAGCGTGTGCCGGATGTCTGCGCCGAGCCGTTCCTGCGCCGCATAGTATATGCCCGGATTTGTCTTGCCTTCGGGGTAGTCCTCGTCTGTGAGTACAAACTGCATACGGTCAAGCAGTCCGAGTCGGGTCAGGACGGCATCGGCAGAGCTGCGGTAGGTCGCCGTGCAGATGCCGCAGGGTATGCCGCGGCGTTCCAGTTCGTCCAGAAATGCCGTGACATGGGGCTTTATGGGAATTGTACAGCGGTAATGTTCACTTGCCATTTCCTCAATGCGGGCTGTCACCTGTGCAGGGGTCAGGGTGGGGACGTAGTTCGCAACAAAAAATTCCGACCACTCGTCTATGGACATTTTCGCTACCTGTTCCGAAATGCCCTGCGGCAGTTCCAAGCCGTTTTCACGGAAAAAGGCAATGTCGATCTCGTGCCAGATCTGCATGGAGTCGATCAGTGTGCCGTCCAGATCGAAAATGACGGCGTGAATGTCTGAAAATTGTATCATAGCAAACTCCCCTTGATGATGCGGGCACGGAAATCTTCCTCCGAGGATGTCGCTTCCCGCCGTGCAAGTCCGTACACGTCCGAAGCACGTTCCTCTGTTTTTACAAATGCATTGCAGACGGCGCTTTCCTCCCGTAGGCGGGCAAGGGAAGTGTGAATCGGAATGCTGCTCTTCTTCTGTGCAATGCCCATCAGTTCACGCCCTCTGTCGCTGAATGCAAGTACCCTCGCATAGGGCGGGGCGGTTTTCAGCAGTTCACGGGGTATGCCGATCATGGCACCCATCACCGCACGGCGGATGCGGGACATGGTGTAACAGCGGGTCTTGACTGCGGCAAGCAGCGCTTCCAGCGTGGCACTGCCGCGGGCGGCATGGAAACGGTTGCAGAGCGCTTCGGTCATGTCGGGCAGTGCCATCATTTCTTCCTCCGTGATCGTCCGCATACGATAGAGGGCGACACGTTCCAGACGGCGAAGTGTAGCCGTTTTTCCCTGATCTATGCGCTCTTCGATCATGCGGGCGGTGTAGGGCGGCACGAATCCGACATAGTTCATGTCGCAGTTCATCACCGAATTGCGCACAAATGTTGCGCTGGCAAAGTTCCCCTGCGTTTCGTTGCTGTCGTGTATCACGCAGCGGCGGGGAATCGTGAACGGCTTGAATGATGCCCCCGTTTTGTGAATCGCTTTCATGTATTCAATGGCAAGCAGATTGTTTGGGTCGTGCATTTTTCCCGCAACCTGATTGCCGTACCGCTGACGAACCACTTCCCAGACAGCGGCAGGGTAGGAGTCTCCCGCTTTCATGCGGGAGGCAATGCGCTCCCCGTATATTTCCGTTGTGGACAACGAGGCTTCCGTGAGCAGTTCGATCACTTCAATATCTCCCGCTGAACTGCCGAAAGACAGCTCGTTCACTATGCCGAGTGCATTCAGAAGCCTGACTGCTCCCGTGGCATAGTCCTCCGCTGCGGCGCAGGAAAAAGGGGTCGGCAGCTCAATGACAAGATCGGCTCCCGCTTTGACCGCAAGCTGCGCACGGTCAAATTTGCTTAACAGCGCCACGTCACCCCGCTGGACAAAATTACTGCTGAGAACGGCTACAATATGCGTCGCCCCTGCCCGCCGTGTCTCACGGATATGATGCACATGACCGTTGTGAAGAGGGTTGTATTCGCAGATAATTGCACTGACTTTCAAGCGCTTTCTCTCCTTTCCGTGGAAGTCTGATGCTACACTTCATTATACAGGGAATTTGTATGTTTGTCAAGATGATGCATTTTTGTGCTGAAAAAAACACTTGCTTTTTTCCGGAAGTATGGTATAATAGAATAGTAAGATCATTCCCCTGCAACGGCAGGGAAAATTGAAAACGGAAAGGATCTAAAATTATGCTGATTTTAGTAGTCAACGCCGGCAGCTCTTCCCTCAAGTATCAGCTGCTCAACATGGATGATGAAAGCGTTCTCGCAAAGGGCAACTGCGACCGTATCGGAATTGACGGTCATGTTTCCCACAAGACCGCAGACGGCAGAACTTACGACGCCGACTGCGCTTTCCCGACCCATACAGAGGCTTTCATGAAGCTCGTTGAAGTCCTCACCACAGGAGATGCCGCTGTTATCAAGGATATGAGCGAGATCTCCGCTGTCGGTCACAGAATCGTACAGGGTGCGGAAGTGTTCTCCGAAACCACACTCGTGACCGATGAGGTCATCGACAAGATCGACGAACTCCGTGAGCTGGCTCCCGTGCATAACCATGCACACGCTCTGGCACTCCGTGCCTGCAAGCAGGTCATGCCCGCAAGCGTTCCGCAGGCAGTCGTATTCGATACCGCATTCCATCAGACCATGCCCGAAAAGGCGTTCATGTTCGGTCTGCCCTATGAGGACTATGAGAAACTGCACGTCCGTAAGTACGGCTTCCACGGTACTTCTCACCGCTTCGTTTCTCAGGCACTCGCCAAGGCAATGGGCAAAGATGTCAAGAATCTCAAGATCGTTTCCTGCCACCTCGGCAACGGCTCTTCCATTACTGCCATTGACGGCGGAAAGTCCGTGGATACCACAATGGGCTTCACTCCCCTTGACGGCGTACTGATGGGCACCCGCACAGGCAGCGTTGACCCCTC
The DNA here is from genome assembly GCA_024699425.1 of Oscillospiraceae bacterium. GTDB lineage: Bacteria > Bacillota > Clostridia > Oscillospirales > Ruminococcaceae > UBA3855. The sequence continues at coordinate 7,921 of JAILPP010000010.1, forward strand.
TGCGGTTACGTTCGTCATGGAGAAGCACGGCTTCACACCGTCCGAAATGAGCGATTACATGAATAAGAAGTCCGGCTTCCTCGGCGTTTCCGGTGTCGGCTCCGATAACCGTGACGTTTCCGCAGCAGCCGAAAAGGGCGACAAGAGAGCGCAGCTCTCCAAGGATATGCTCGCATATCAGATCAAGAAGTACATCGGCGGCTTTGCGGCTGCAATGAACGGTCTCGATGCAATCCTGTTTACCGGCGGTATCGGTGAGAATGCACCCGATGTCCGTGAACAGGTCTGCTCGGATATGGACGTTCTGGGCATCAAGATCGACACCGTTGCCAATGCAGGCATTCACGGCAAGCTCCAGAAGATCTCCCGTTCCGATTCCAAGGTTGAGGTCTGGGTCGTTCCGACCAATGAGGAATTGCTCATCGCAAGAGATACACTTGCTCTGATCTCCAAGTAATTTGACAGATGAAAAAACAGGGGGCGCACAGCCTCCTGTTTTTGTTATCAGGAGGGATTCACGATGTACGAAGAGCTTCTGCAAAATGCCGCAGAGGTGCGGCGGAACGCCTGCTGCCTCTATTCCCATTTTGCCGTCGGTGCGGCACTTCTTTGCAATGACGGCACGGTCTATACAGGCTGCAATGTCGAAAATGCCGCCTATCCGCTTTGCCTGTGCGCGGAACGGAATGCGTTCGGCTCGGCAGTCGCGGACGGAAAGAAAAAAGGCGATTTCAAGGCAATTGCCATTGTCGGCGGCAATGAGAACGAAACCGCCGCTTCTCCCTGCTTTCCGTGCGGTGCGTGCAGACAGGTGATGGCACAGTTCTGCGGAGAGGATTTTGAGGTCGTTCTGACGGACGGGACGTATCCGCTGGGCGAACTTCTGCCGTATAGTTTTTCTTTATAGCTATAAATGAGCGCAAACTGTCAAAATGCACAAAAGCATTGCGGGTGCAGGGCGAGCAGCCCCCAATACCAGCCCGCCGCCCTGTACACTTGGCAGACAAGAACTTTTTTCAAATAAGGGCTTGTAATCCGCAGGAAATTGTGCTATAATAAAAAAGAGCGTGTATTACAAAGGCAGCGCACGAGAAAGGATGGGTGGACATGTTGTATATGGAAAACTCTATCGGAAAAATTACGATTTCCGATGCCTATTTGCGGGGATTGACCGAACAGACTGTGATGCAGTGCTTCGGTGTCTCCGGTTTTGCGGAGGTACGCCTGACGGATAAGCTGTTTGAAGGTCGCTTCAGTCCGATCGAAATTGAAGCAGATGAAAATATGCTGAACATCTCCGTGCATATCGGCGTGATGTACGGTGTGAACATCCCGGTGGTTGTGAATGCACTGATGCACAAGATCGAGTTTGTGATCGAGGATGCTGTCCGTATCCCTGTCAACCGTGTGCGTGTGTTTGTTGATGAGATCATTGAGCCGTAACGGGAGGGTTTTATATTCATGAATGGTAAGCTTTTGAAGGCTGCACTTTGCAGTGCGGCTGTTACAATCGAAAAGAACCGCAAGGCGATCGACGAGCTGAACGTTTATCCCGTTCCCGACGGCGATACCGGCACCAATATGTCCATGACCATGACCGCCGCACGGCGGGAACTGCTGGTCATGAGCGATTCGGCATCTGCCGGGGAAGTCGCTGAAAAGGCTGCCGGTGCAATGCTCCGCGGCGCAAGAGGCAATTCCGGTGTCATTCTGTCGCTGCTGTTCCGCGGCTTTGCCAAGGGGCTTGCAGGCAAGGAAGAAGTGCAGGGACAGGACGTTGCCAATGCCCTCGAAATCGGCGTGCAGGCTGCGTATAAGGCGGTCATGAAGCCCACAGAGGGCACGATCCTCACCGTCGCACGCATGGGCGCTCAGGCGGCACAGTTCACCGCAAGAGAGAACAGCGACCCGATCGCTGTCTTTGAGGAAACGTGCAAAGCCGCTGCGGAGGCGCTTGCACAGACTACCGAGATGCTCCCCATCCTCAAAAAAGCAGGCGTTGTCGATGCGGGCGGTAAGGGCTTGCTGACCATCTGGGAGGCGATGCTCGCCGTGTTCCACGGGCAGGCACCCGCAGAACCTGAGGAAACACCCGTTCAGACCAGAAAATCTCCCGATACCATCGCCATCGGCAGAGTGGACCTCGAAGAGGAAATTACTTATACTTACTGCACAGAGTTTATTCTGGAAAAGAAAAAGGACTGCCCTGACCCGTTCAAACTCCGTGCCTACCTCGAAACCATCGGTGACTGCGTTGTTGTCGTCGATGATGACGAGATCATCAAAGTACACGTCCATACCGACAACCCCGGTCTGGCACTCCAGAAAGCACTGGAATTCGGACAGTTTATCAACGAACCCAAGCCCAAGGTGGAGAATATGCGCATCCAGCACGCAGGTCGTGTCCGTGAAGCGCAGAATGCCGCCGAGAATGCGGATTACGTCAAGGCAGAACCTGAGAATAAGTACGGCTTTGTTGCCGTGGCTGCCGGTGCGGGACTGGAGAATATGTTCCGTGAGATCGGCGTGGACTGCGTGGTGCGGGGCGGTCAGACCATGAATCCGTCTACCGATGACATTCTGAAAGCAATTCATGCTACACCCGCTAAAAATGTCTTTGTACTCCCCAATAACAAGAATATCATCATGGCTGCGGAACAGGCGGTGAGCCTCGCTGACCGCAATGTCATTGTGCTTTCAACCAGAACCATTCCGCAGGGCATCAGCGCAATGCTCTCTTTCGATGACTCCCTTGACGTTGAGGAGAACCGCAAGGCGATGACCAAGGCGTTTGAACGTGTCTCTACGGGACAGGTGACGTTCGCCGCCCGTGATTCCGAGCTGGACGGTCATAAGATCCGCAAGGGCGAAGTGCTTGCCCTCGATAACGGCAAACTCGCTTTCACGGAAAAAGACCTCAATAAGGCGGCGTATAAGCTCGCCAAGAAACTCGTGACAGGCGAAACGTCTTTCCTGACACTGACCTACGGCGAAGATGTCACCGAGGAAACGGCGGAGGAACTGTTTGAAAAACTCCAGTCCAAATTCGGCGACAAGCTCGAAGTGATGCTCGTCAACGGCGGACAGCCCGTCTATTATTACATGATCGCTGCGGAGTGATGTCGGGGCGCTGCCCCGAACCCCGGCAGGGGCGCTGCCCCTGCACCCCGGTCGCTTTTTGAAAAAGCGACGGAAAACAGGTGCCTTCGGCAAATTTTGCCGGGGGCATTGCTTATGTAGGAGGTGATCTGCAATGTCAGGATTGTTTCTGTCTATCGGAAATCTGGCAGGTGTGGGCGCAAAGCGGCGCAGTCTCTATGCGAAACTCGGTATTGCCACACCCTATGACCTGCTGTATCATATCCCCCGTGATTATCGGGACTACCGTGACCCCGTTCCCGTCGGGGAAACCGAGGAGGGCGAAACCACTGTCGTCCGTGTGACCGTCACAGCCAAAAAGCGCCCCATTCATACCCGCACGGGGATGCAGATCTATGGGCTGGATACCGAAGATGCAGAGGGGACTTCGCTTGGAGTCCGCTTCTTCAATAACCCCTACGTCTACCAGTCCATGATTGTCGGGGAAACGTACACCATGTACGGAAAAATCAATATCAGAGCAGGGGAACGGGAAATTCATGTCCCCACGCTGCTGAAAGATTCGGACATTCCCATTGAGGCGATCTATCCGCTGACACAGGGACTGACCAATCCCATGATTCGCACAAATATCAAGGAATGCCTCGACTTGCTCGATGCCAAGCCGTTTGAAACACTGCCCGAAACACTCCGTATTCACTATGGGCTGATGCCCCTGCCAAAGGCAATGCACGTCATTCATCAACCCGAAAATTTAGAAGAGGTCGAGGACGCACGGCGCAGACTGGCATTCGAGGAAATGCTGCGCTTACAGCTCGGTCTGCATCTGCTGGCAGAACGTGCCGCACGGGAAACAGATTATCCTATGGATAAAAATACCAATATACAGCCGTTTTATGACAGCCTGCCGTTCACGCTCACAGGTGCGCAGAAAAAAGCAATCGTCGAGATCGCAGAGGACTTGTGCAGCGGTGTCCCCATGAACCGCCTTTTGCAGGGCGATGTGGGCAGCGGCAAGACCGCAGTCGCTGCGGCGGCGTGCTATTTCACTGCGAAAAATCAAATGCAGAGCGTTCTCATGGCACCCACGGAGATACTGGCAGCACAGCATTATCAGACGCTGTGCGACTTTTTACAGCCGTTGGGAATCCGTGCGGTTCTGCTGACGGGTTCGGTCAAGGGCAAGGAGAAAAAAGCGCTCTATGCGGAAATCGCTGACGGTACGGCTCAGGTCATTGTCGGGACACACGCCGTTTTTCAGAAAAAAGTAGAATATCAGAGGCTGGGACTTGTCATCACCGACGAACAGCACCGCTTCGGCGTGGCACAGAGAGCCGCACTCGCTGAAAAAGGCGGCGCACCGCATAAGCTGGTCATGTCCGCTACGCCCATTCCCCGCACGCTGGCGCTGCTGATGTACGGGGATTTGCAGGTGAGTATCCTTGACGTGAAGCCCCTCGGACGGCTGCCCATCAAAACTTACGCCGTCGCAGGAAGCAAGATGCGCCCTCGTGCCATCGGATTCATTAAAACGGAACTCGAAAAGGGAAGGCAGGCATATATTGTATGCCCCGCAATTCAGGAGGGCGACAGCGAACTCAAAGCCGTCACAACGTATGCGGAGGAGATGCGCAGCGGATTGCTGGCAGGCTGGCGTGTGGGTGTCCTGCACGGGCAGATGACCCCGCAGGAAAAAGATGAGGCAATGGAAAAATTCCGTGATCGGGAAACCGATGTGCTGATCTGCACGACGGTCGTGGAAGTCGGTGTGGACGTGCCGAACGCAACGGTAATGATGATCGAAGATGCCGACCGCTTCGGATTGTCGCAGATGCACCAGCTCCGCGGACGTGTGGGACGTTCGGGGTATCAGAGCCACTGTATCCTGCTGACAGAGCATCCCACGGACGAGGCACGGGAACGAATGCGCCTGATGAGCAGCATCGACGACGGCTTTGCACTCGCTCAGAAAGATCTGGAGCTGCGGGGACCCGGCGATTTCTTCGGAAATATGCAGCACGGACTGCCGCCAATGAAAACTGCAAGCCTGACAGATGCAAGTTTACTGCATGATGTACAGGAAGCGGCGGAAAGTATCATTCAAAAAGACCCGCTGCTCGAATCGGAGGAGCATCGGGCAATAAAGTTCGATATATTGCGGTTATTTGAGCAAAATTCGGAAAACGGCATGAATTAGGGAGGGCTGCGGCTCTCCCTTTTTCATCCAGTTTTGATGCAAAATGATAGTTGAAATCTGTCTATCTATCACAAATCGAAAAAAACACGAATTTTTTTTTGAAAAAACCGTTGACAAACGGGTGGACTTGTGCTATAATAAAATAGTCGTCAGGGAGAAACGATGAAACGAAAGACTGAACGACGCGGTAAAAGAAGGCGTGGGGGTTTAGCTCAGCTGGGAGAGCATCTGCCTTACAAGCAGAGGGTCATAGGTTCGAGCCCTATAGTCCCCACCATCTTTTTGGCCCGGTAGTTCAGTTGGTTAGAACGCCGCCCTGTCACGGCGGAG
>JAILPP010000018.1 GCA_024699425.1 Oscillospiraceae bacterium
GCGATATATGCGTTCACAAGAGAGAGCATCTCACCAAACTGAGCTTCATCATAACGCTTATCGAAGAAGTCAGCAAGGTCAAGTTGCATATCCTCGACTGCAAGGCGGTGAACTACGGGCGAAAGAGCTATGCAGTAATCGCTATTGCCATGACGATGATTGCTCTGGAGATCAGCAGTATCAGCAGCGTTACGGCATTTACTGGAAATTCATCTCCAACGGCACTGTCATCGAAGAGAAACTCCCCCGTGCCAAGGTGAGCAATTCCGACACCGTACAGCCGGGTTACGGTCAGTATGAGAACGACAACCTGCATAATATGATCGAGTATCACTCCAAGGGCGTGACCGATGATTCCACCTACCGTTATGCAACGGACGGCGGCTGGTTCACTTATACCATGGCAGTTGATGAGACAGCCCCCATGACGGTTCTCAATGTCAAACTCCGCAAGGCGGACAACGGTAAATCCCTGAAAGTGCGTGTCGGTGATGCAGTTCTGCTTGCGGAAACGCTCGCCTATGACGGCAAGGAAGAAGTCTATGACCGCAAGATTCAGATTCCGTCCGACGTGCTGAAACGCTGCGTTTATGACAAGAACGCCGACGGCACGGATTACCGTGTGCTGGATGTGACTTTCTCGTCCAACGATGGCGACAAGGATTCCGCCAAGGTCTGCGATTTTCTCTATATGACCGCTGTCAAGCCCGCCTATGATTTCGACAGCAGCATTGCCTATTTCATCGACTGCGGCGACCAGAATACTTCCACCCTCACAGGCAAGGATAAGCTCGGTCTGTACAACTGCGTGACAGAACAGCTCTGCGGCGCAGATGAAGTCACAGGAAACGTCTGGGGTCTGATCGACGACCCGACCGACCGGTACAACGGCTCCGGGAAGGGCGGCGGCATCTACACCGCAAATACATGGTGCGATGAGAGCCACGGCGCAGACGGTGCTGCAAAGAACAACAGCTTCCGCTATACCAAGAATCAGTTTGAAAACAACATTGCCCGTCATCTTGATTACAGTTTCACGCTCCCGAACGGAACGTATTCAATCGAAGCCTCGTTCGCAGACCCGTGGGGCTGTTCCAAGAATCCGACCCTGTATGCAAATCTCGGCAAGGCGGATGAATCCGTGATTGCCAAGAACTGTGCGATCAGCACCACGGTCAAGGGGACTGCCAAGGTCACGGACGGCACACTGACCATCAATGCCCGTTCCGAGGACAAGGCGATCAACCTCTGCTATCTGGTGATCCGTCCCGAAGAGACAGAACCCGCTTCCGTGATCGGACAGAAGGGCGATGTCAACCTTGACGGTACGGTAGATGTGACGGACGTTGTGACATTCCGGAAGCACCTGATGGGACTGAAAGACTTCAACGGTGAGCAGGCATATGCGGCCGACGTGGCAGCCGACGCACAGACCGATGTGTTTGATCTGGCAATGCTCAAATACAGACTGCTCCACAAGTAAACAGCCGAATCAAAAGGAACGTCCGCTGAGGGCGTTCCTTTTTTGCAGACAGCCGTCTGTCAGGAATGTACAATTTGTGGGACTGTTTTTGTGAATTTCGTGTCTTGTAATTCGGGCGGAATTATGCTATAATGATATAGTATGTATCAGACTTGCCGTGCATTGCCGCACAGCAGATCTCAATGGAGGACAGCTTATGAGGAAACTTTGTAAGGCACTTGCCGTCCTGACAGCAGGCGCTTTGCTGACACTGACCGGGTGCAGCAGTTCACAGACGATGCCTACGAAAACGTTTTATGTCATCGGCAAGAGTGAGGACTACTTCGCAGAGATGATTAAAGCCGGTGTGCTGGATGCCGGTGAAGAAATGCATATCAATATCATTTATCGGGCACCGGAATCGGAACAGCTCGGCGCACAGCTCCGTCTGGTGCAGGAAGCTGCCGAAAATCATCCCGATGCCCTGATCGTGGCACCGCTGGACAAGGACGCTCTGAATGATGCCCTTGCACAGGCACACGATGCGGGTACAGCCATTCTGACCATTGATTCCGACGTGAGCTATGCAGGGCGGCTTTCCTGCATCAGCACGCAGAATTATTCCGCAGGTGCGATCGCCGCACGCTATGTGGCAGAACTGCTGAATGCCGCCGGCGACATTGCGATCATCACCCACAGCAGCACCGCACAGACCGCACAGGAACGATGCAGCGGGTTTATGGACGAGCTTTCCGGCAAAGCGGGTCATGACGGAAGTGACAGCAGTATCCCTCAGTTCCAGATACCGATCAATGCACCCGAAAGCGAACAGATCGGCACAACAGGCGGCTTTCCCGGTATCCGTATCGTGGAGACGAAAAACGGCGAGGGCAATATCCAGCATTCCTGCGAACTTGCAAAACAGCTCATCAGCGAAAATCCCAATCTCCGTCTGATCTATACGACCAATCAGCTCGGAACGATCGGTGCGTGTCAGGCGGTCAGTGATCTGGGTGCAGCCGACAGGGTGAAAATCGTCGGCTTTGATTACTTTGACGGCGCAGATGCTTATATCGAAAGCGGTGTGCTTGCCGGTGTCATGGCGCAGAATCCCTATAATATGGGCTATCTCAGTGTCCGCTACGCCAACAGGCTCTCCACCGGCAATGCCATGGACAAAGTGGTGAATACCGGTGCAACACTGGTCACAAAGGAAAATTTCAACGATGAGGATATCCGCTTCCTTATCAATCCGACCGGTCTATAAGGAGGAGAACACATGGGCGACCAACAGATCAAACGAATCAGCCGGTTCTATACCATGGCGGCAATTCTGGTCATTGTTTTTATTGCGATCAATATGATCGTTGAAAACTTCGTTTATGTCCGCAGCCGCAATATCTACGAGAACAACACCGCCTCTGTACAGACCATGACGGAGATCAAGGATAAGCTTGCCAGCGTCAACGAGCGTGTCATGCTCATGGTTGCGGGTATGGCGGACGAGGATACGCTTGTACAGATCAATGCCGACTTCGGGGACATTGAAGCGCTCCGGAACGAATACATTTCGGGAAGCTCCATGAATGCGATGGAAAACCGCCGCTTCCTTCAGGCGAATTACGCCATTCAGGCATACCACCGCAAGCTGGACAGCGTAGGACAGCAGCTCATTACTGCGAGCTTTGACACGGCACACAGCATCTTCAAGCAGGAGCTTGACCCGCTTCGCAAGTGCGCAATGGAAATGCTCGATGCCACCATTGAACTCGGCACGGAAAAGAAAGCAACCGATGTCCACAACGGTTCGCTGATACACGGTGTCGCACAGATGATCCTGATTATCGGCACACTGATCGGTGTGGGAGTGATCTATCTTGTGGGCAGGGCACAGGTCAACGATGCCATTGCCATGCAGCTCAAACAGGAAGAGCTTGACGAGACTTCCGACCGTCTGGAAGCATCCCGCCAGAAGCTCCTCGATTCCGCACATACGAACATTCTGACCGGTATGCGCAACCGCTATGCACTGGAAAAATATCTCAGCGGCATTGTCGGCAAGAAGCAGTTCTACATCAGCGTGTATGACATGGATCACTTCCGCCAGATCAACGACCAGTACGGCTACGAGTACGGCGATGAATACCTGATCTCTGTCAGCGACCGCCTGAAAACGAGATACGGCGACTCCGTGGAGCTGTTCAACATCTACGGCGACGAGTTCTGTGCGATCTTCATGGACGAAAACAATGACATGAAAATCAAGACCATTGCAGAACAGATCCGTCAGAGCATCGCCAGCAATACGCAGGTTGCAGGCATGATGCTTTCCTCCGGTGTTTCGGCAAGTCTGTACCATGTACTGCCGAGTGAGCGTGCCGATGTGGGCGCACTCCTGCGCAAGATCGACTCCGCAATGCACGCTGCCAAGAATGACGGCGGCAACCGTATGTATTATGTCTGATTTCCCGCCTCCTGTTCTGCACGGACAGGAGGTTTGTTTGTACAAGGCGGCGGGCTGGTATTGGGGGGCTACTCGCCCCCCAAACCCCCTC
>JAILPP010000043.1 GCA_024699425.1 Oscillospiraceae bacterium
TTTTGTTCTCTTTGATTGTTCGGCAGTAATGTTCCGAGCCGTTCCAGTGCCTTTGAGAGCTGCTGCTGACTGCGGACGATGCCAAGCCCCGAAAGCAGCACATCACAGACCTTTCCGATCTCAGCGGGGGACGCAGGCAGACCATACGGCTCATCCTCCGAAACGGGTGTCATGCCGCAATCCTGTGGTTTTTCTTCCCGCAGCACAGTTTCCGCCGCACGTCTGCCGCCGTAAATTGCACCGAGCATGGAATTTCCGCCGAGGCGGTTCGCCCCGTGATACTGACAGGTACACTCCCCCGCCGCATACAGATGCGGCATACTCGTGCGGTGTTCGGCATCGGTGAGGATTCCGCCCATGAAATAGTGTATCCCCTCCTGCACGGGAACGGGGGTCTGCTTCGGGTCGATGCCGAGATAATGGATCAGCTCCTGCCGCAGATCGGAGAGTTTCTGTTTCCAGACCACATCGGAGAGGGCAGTCATATCAAGATAGACCTGATTGCCGTTTTCGGCTTCCCTGCGTACAAAATACATGGTTCGAGCCACCACGTCACGGGGCATGAGATTACCGAGTTCGGGATATTTTTCTTCCATAAAATAGTACTTCTGACCGTTTCGCTCAATATAGAGCCGTCCGCCCTCGCCCCGTGCCGCTTCTGTGACAAGGCAGCGTTTTCCGGGAATGCCGATCGTTGTCGGGTGATATTGCAGCATTTCGAGATTGCCGAGACTGACCCCCTGTGCAAACACGGTTGCGGTGACATCGCCGCTGTTCTGTGTCGTACCCGTGGTCATTTTCGGGAACATTCCGTTCATGCCGCCCGTACAGAGCAGCACTGCACCGTGCAGATCGTACAGACTGCCGTGGAAAAGATCCCGCACACGCACGCCGGTGCAATCGCCCCGTTCTGTAAGCAGGCGGAGAAATTCATGATGCGGAAACCGCTGTATCAAGCCGTTCTGTTCATATTTCCGTGCCTCGTCGATGAGGGCGTGCATGATGATCTTGCCTGTGGAACTTCTGGCATAGGCAGTCCGTTTCAGTTTCTGCCCGCCGAAATTCCGCAGGGAAATATCCGAATCGGTACGGTTGAACGGTACGCCGAGCCGTTCAAGGCGGCGCAGGATTTCCGGAGCATGGGAAGTCAGGTTCGCCACGGCATTCGGGTCGGCGAGATACACCCCGCCCCGCATGGTATCGGCAAAGTGATTTTCGGGGCAGTCGTCCTCCCCCATTGTATTCAGCGCCGCATTGATGCCGCCCTCTGCAAGGACGGACTGCGCCCGTTCCGAGGGCTGCAATGAGACAAGACGGCACGACATTCCCGCTTCTGCAAGCGTGATGGCAGCCGAAAGCCCTGCCAGACCTGCGCCGATGATATTTACAGTTTGCATAGGCTCACCTCACATTGCATTCCAGCGGATAAAATAAACTGCGAACGCCGCCCCCGCCGCCAGCAGAAGGACGGAAAGAATCAGCAGCAGATCCGGCAGAAATTTGCGGAAACTGCGGATTCCGAGTCCGATCAGCATCGGGGTCAGGTTGGTGAGGATATGCACCGCAAGGCTCACCACCAGCAGAATCTGCGTCACAAGCTCCGCCGTGCCGAACTCATGCAGGCGGAATGCGCCGTTTTCCATTTTTCCCGAAAGTGCGATCAGGTGACTTGCCACGAGTGCCAGCAGTGCAAAGCCGCTGATTCGTCTTGCCCAGAAAAGGCGGTTCTGCTTCGGGTAGGACGTACCCGCCTTTTTTTGCAGGCAGAGTGTATCCGCAGTCAGTTTTATGCCGATCAGCATATGCAGACCGATCAGGCAGAACATCACCCTTGCCAGAACCTTGAGCCATGCGATCCCGCCCTGAAGCATTCCGGTCATCTGCATTGCGCCTGCGACCATATGCACAAGCAGCAGTATCACAATTGCGGCACTCAGCACCGCATTCCATTTTCTCACATATTCCTCCTGTCTGACGTGCGGGAGAAGCCCCCGTATGGAAAAACCCGAAAACACCACACGGGCATTTTCGGGCATTTGTGGCGGAGATGGTGGGATTCGAACCCACGGGCCGTTTTACCGACCAAACGATTTCGAGTCGTTCTCGTTATGACCGCTTCGATACATCTCCGTATTCAGTTAGTTTGAAATATGCGGGAAAACTGCGGGACAGTCCATCGGTAAAGTGCAGATACGAACCTCCTATCCCACGCAGAATCGGGATTCCGGAGCGTAACGCCGTGAAACGAGCAACTATGTTTCGAGTCGTTCTCGTTATGACCACTTCGATACATCTCCAGCGACAATA
>JAILPP010000057.1 GCA_024699425.1 Oscillospiraceae bacterium
GGGTGAATTTGATGTGCTGGTCGGCATCAATCTCCTGCGTGAAGGTCTGGACATTCCGGAAGTCTCACTGGTCGCCATTCTTGATGCGGACAAGGAGGGTTTTCTCCGTTCGGAAACCTCCATGGTGCAGACCATCGGACGTGCCGCCCGAAATGCACACGGTCAGGTCATCATGTATGCCGATAACGTGACAGGTTCCATGGAACGTGCCATCCGGGAAACGGAACGGCGGCGGGCTTTGCAGATGGCATACAATGCGGAACACGGCATCGTGCCGCAGACGATCATCAAGGACGTTCACGAAGTCATTGAGATCTCGAAGAAAGAAGATGTGGAGGCAAAGACCTCGAAGAAGAAACTCTCAAAGAAGGAGCGCCTCGAACTGATCGACTCCCTGACCGCACAGATGAAAGAAGCCGCCAAAATGCTCGAATTTGAACATGCGGCGTTCCTGCGTGACGAGATCAGAAAGCTGAAGGGGGAAGACTGACATGGCAGATACCGAAGTCAACGCAACGGAAACGGAGCGCAAAAAAGAACCCCTGACCGAAGAAGAACTGCTGGCACGCAAACGATTCCGGAAACGTCTCCTCATCGCAGCAATTGTTCTTCTGGTGCTGCTCATCGGCGGCTGGTTTCTGACCGGCTTTATGCTGAAATACACCACCCATTCCCGCATGGAAAGAATGATAAGCCGTGCGCATTCCTTTGCCAATGTCGTTCACGAATGGACAGACCGCGGCAATCCCATCGAAAGCGGCATCTGGCATATCAGCGGCAGAGACGATGCACTGACCAATACCGACAAGAAAACAGATAATTTTGACAAGTTCGCAGTGTATTATCTCAGCGGCTCCGGCAAGGAATGGTTCGGGCTTGTCCTTGATGAAAAGGGGAACGTCCGTTATACTTTATATTCCCGTTCGGAGATCCCGGAGGAGTATTTGCAGAATCCGCCGGATTACGATGAACAATATAAACTGCTCGACAGCTATTTTGCATTCAGAAGAAAGAAAACCATCGCCGTGTGGGATCCGCAGGCAAAGCCGGAAGCAAAAAACGGAAACGACACCGAAACGGATTCCGAGTAAAAAGGAAGCAGGTTTTATGCAGAGAAACGAAATCATCATCAAGGGCGCAAGAGCCCATAATCTCAAGAATATCGACATTACGATCCCAAGGGACAAATTCGTTGTCATGACCGGACTTTCAGGCTCCGGCAAGTCCTCCCTTGCGTTCGATACGATCTATGCGGACGGCCAGCGGCGCTATGTGGAAAGCCTGTCGTCCTATGCGAGAATGTTCCTCGGACAAATGGAAAAGCCCGATGTGGACAGCATCGAAGGACTGTCGCCCGCCATCTCCATTGACCAGAAAACGACCTCCAAAAATCCCCGTTCCACCGTCGGAACGGTCACGGAGATCTACGATTATCTACGTCTTTTGTACGCAAGAATCGGTATCCCGCACTGTCCTGTCTGCGGTCGGGAAATCAGCCAGCAGACCATTGACGAGATCGTCGATCAGATCATGAGCCTTGCGAACGGAACAAAGATCCAGCTTCTTGCCCCCATCATCCGCGGCAAGAAAGGACAGCACGTCAAAGAGCTGGAACGTGCCCGCAAGTCAGGCTATGTCCGTGTACGCATTGACGGCATTGTATACGACTTGTCCGAGGAGATCAAGCTCGAAAAGAACATCAAGCACACGATCGAGATTGTGGTTGACCGCCTTGTAATCAAGGAGGGCATCGAAACACGTCTGACCGATTCGCTTGAAACCACGTCCTCCCTGACCGGCGGTATCGTCCATGTGGATGTGATCGGCGGGGAAACGCTCGTCTTTTCCCAGAATTACGCCTGCCCGGAGCATAATATCAGCATGGAGGAACTGACCCCGCGGCTGTTCTCGTTCAACAACCCCTACGGTGCCTGCGAGAAGTGTACGGGTCTTGGCGTTTTCCGGCGCATTGACCCTGATCTGATCCTTCCGAATCCGAGCCTTTCGATTGCGGGCGGAGCGATCTTTGCATCGGGCTGGAATCATCTGGAAGAAGGTTCCATTGCGATGATGTATTATGATGCCATTGCCAAAAAATATGACATTTCGCTGGATACGCCCGTAGAACAGCTCCCGCAGGAGATCGTGAACATCTTCCTCTACGGCACGAACGGCGACAAGCTCGAACTGCACCGCAGTCCCTCCCTCGGCGGCGGCGTGTACTATGCGCCGTTTGAGGGTGTAATCAACAATCTCGAACGCCGCTATCGGGAAACCAATTCCGTCTACTCCCGTGCGGATATTGAAAGCTATATGAGCGAAGTGGAATGCAAAAGCTGCCACGGCGCAAGACTCAAACCCGAAGTCCTTTCCGTTACGGTCGGGGGCTTGAACATCTACGAGCTGACCAATCTGTCTGTTGTCAAGGCTCTGGACTTCTTCCGTGAGCTGAAACTGACAGAACAGCAGTCCCTCATCGGAGAACGCATCATCAAGGAGATCTGTGACCGACTCGGCTTCCTCTCCAGTGTGGGCTTGCAGTACCTGACGCTTTCCCGTTCGGCGGGGACGCTCTCCGGCGGTGAAAGCCAGCGTATCCGGCTTGCCACGCAGATCGGCTCTTCTCTGGTCGGAGTGCTGTATATCCTCGATGAGCCTTCCATCGGTCTGCACCAGCGGGACAATGATATGCTCATTGCCACGATGAAACACCTGCGTGACCTCGGTAATACCCTGATCGTCGTGGAACATGATGACGATACCATGCTTGCCGCAGATTATATTGTGGACATCGGTCCCGGTGCGGGCGTGAACGGCGGCAATGTTGTCTATTCCGGTACGCCGAAAGGACTGCTCAAATGTAAGGAGTCCATCACGGGACAGTACCTTTCCGGCAAAATGACCATTCCGATCCCCGCAGAGCGCAGAAAGGGAAACGGTAAATTCCTGCGCATTGTAGGCGCAAGGGAGCATAATCTGCATGATCTTGACGTGAGCTTCCCGCTTGGCGAGCTGATCTGTGTGACGGGCGTTTCCGGATCGGGGAAGTCCTCCCTTGTCAATGAGATCCTGTATAAGCACCTTGCCGCAAAGCTCAACCGTGCCAAGATCAAGGGCGGCGACTGCGACGACATCGAGGGAACAGAGTATCTGGACAAGGTCATCTGCATCGACCAGTCTCCCATCGGCAGAACCCCCCGTTCCAATCCGGCAACGTATACGGGCGTATTCACGGACATCCGCACACTGTTTTCCCAGACAGCAGATGCCAAAAGCAAGGGCTACGGTCCGGCACGGTTCTCATTCAATGTCAAGGGCGGACGCTGCGAAGCCTGCGAGGGTGACGGCATTCTGAAAATCGAAATGCACTTCCTGCCTGATGTCTATGTTCCGTGTGAGGTCTGCAAGGGCAGACGCTACAACCGTGAGACACTCGATGTGCATTACAAGGGCAAATCCATTTATGATGTACTGGAAATGACAGTAGACGAGGGGGTGTTGTTCTTTGAACATCTCCCAAAGATCGCACGGAAACTTCAGACTTTACAGGAAGTCGGGCTGGGGTATCTGAAGATCGGACAGCCTGCAACCACGCTCTCCGGCGGTGAGGCACAGCGTGTCAAGCTCTCCACGGAGCTTTCCAGACGGGCAACGGGCAAGACAGTCTATATCCTTGATGAGCCGACCACGGGACTGCATACCGCTGATGTCCACCGCCTGACGGAAGTCCTGCAGCGGCTTGTCGATACCGGGAATACCGTCATTGTCATTGAGCATAATATGCATATCATCAAGATCGCTGACCACATCATTGACTTAGGTCCGGAGGGCGGTGACGGCGGCGGTACGATCGTCGCACAGGGCACACCGGAGGAAGTCGCTGCCTGCGAATCTTCCTACACAGGAAAATATCTTGCTCCCTATCTGAAATAACGCTGAGAAATCATCCAGAAACAGAAAGGATCGTGAAACCTTGCGGAAATTTCTGCGCAAACTTGTACGCATTCTCCTGAACCGAAATACACTGTTTGTTGTGCTGCTGCTGTTGCAGGCAATCGTGCTGGTACTCACGATCCTGTATCTGAGTCAGGTTTATCTGCCTGTCTACGCCATGCTGATCGCACTGGATATGGTGCTTGTGATCTATATTACCAACACCAGTGAAAATCCATCCTATAAAATACCGTGGCTCGTTGCCATGTTGATATTGCCCCTGTTTGCGGGATTTGCCTATCTTCTGGTCAAAACCGATGCCGGACACCGCACCATCAGGCGGGAGTGTGCCGAAAAGATGCAGGAGACAAAGAAAGATCTCCCGCAGGACAAGTCGGTACAGAATGCCCTCTGCGATTTCTTTCCGGATTTCGGCGGGCTGTCACGCTATCTGACCAACTACGGCGGCTACCCTGTCTATCGGAACTATATCTCGGAGTACTATCCCGTCGGTGAGGCAATGTTCGAGGCGATGAAACGGGAGATGCGGGCGGCAAAACGCTATATTTTTCTGGAATACTTCATCATCAACACGGGCGTGATGTGGGACGAGATCCTTGCACTGCTGAAAGAAAAGGCGGCGCAGGGTGTGGATGTCCGTCTGATGTATGACGGTTTCGGAACACAGTTCATGATGCCGCGTGAGTATTTTCAGAAGCTCTCGGAATTCGGGATTCAATGCAGGGTATTCAATTCTTTCAAGCCCTTCCTTTCCTCTGCGCAGAACAACCGTGACCACCGTAAAATTCTCGTCATTGACGGACACACCGCCTTCACCGGCGGCATCAATTTAGCGGATGAGTACATCAACCGTAAACTGCGGTTCGGACACTGGAAGGACGGCGGTATCCTCTGCAAGGGAGAGGCAGCATGGAGTTTTACCGTGATGTTTCTTCAGCTCTGGGATCTGGAAGATAAAAATGCCGATCTCACCCTCTATCGCCCCTCAGAACAGCTCCACGGAACAACGGACGGTTTTATCCAGCCGTACAGCGATTCTCCCACGGACGATGAAAATACAGGTCGGAATGTCTATCTCGACATCATCAATCATGCAAAACGCTACTGCTATATCATGACCCCCTATCTGATGCTTGACCATGAGCTGATTACAGCACTGGGTCTTGCGGCAAAACGGGGCGTGGATGTGCGTATCATGACCCCGCACATTCCTGACAAATGGTACGCCTACGAAACAGCATGGAGCTACTATGCGGAACTTCTCGCGCAGCACGTCCGCATTTTTGAATACGAGCCGGGATTTGTTCACGCCAAGAATATGACGGCAGATGATACGGTCAGCGTGGTCGGAACGATCAACATGGATTACCGCAGTCTGTATCTGCATTTTGAATGCGCCGCCGTTCTCTACGGCAGCAGCACTGTGCGGCAGGTTCGGCGGGATTTTGACGACTCCATGCATCACTGCATCGAGATCAGCCTTGCAGACTGCCGGAAACGCTCCATGCCCAACCGTGTCGCAAGCTGGGTGCTTCGTATGTTTGCACCGCTTTTATAACATCCGATAATACCGCTATGCGGTTTTGTCATAGATCAACTTAAATCAAAGGAGTTTTTAACCATGAGTGAATGTACACACGATTGCAGCACCTGCGGCAGCAGTTGTTCCGAACGCACAGCGCCGCAGAGTCTGCTCGAAAAACCCAACGAACTGAGTAAGATCCGTAAGGTCATCGGCGTTGTCAGCGGCAAGGGTGGTGTCGGCAAGTCCCTTGTCTCCTCCATGCTCGCTGTCGGCGTGCAGAGAGCCGGCGCACACGCCGCCATTCTCGATGCCGATCTGACAGGTCCGTCCATTCCCAAGGCATTCGGCATCAAAGGCAAAGTGCTGGGCAATGAGCTGGGCATGATCCCCGCACGCTCCAAGTTCGGCATTGATATCATGTCCGTGAACCTCATGCTGGAGAACGAAAATGATCCCGTTGTCTGGAGAGGGCCTGTCATCGCAGGCGTTGTCAAGCAGTTCTGGACAGATGTGATCTGGGACGACGTGGACTATATGTTCGTGGATATGCCCCCCGGAACAGGTGACGTGCCGCTAACAGTGTTCCAGAGTATCCCCGTGGACGGCATTGTGATCGTCACCTCCCCGCAGGAGCTTGTCTCCATGATCGTGCAGAAAGCGGTCAAAATGGCAAGAATGATGGACATTCCCGTTCTTGGCATCGTGGAGAATATGAGCTATGCGGTATGTCCTGACTGCGGCAAAAAGATCATGGTCTACGGCGAGAGCCACACAGCAGAGATCGCAAAGGAATTCGGTATCCCGCTGCTGGCACAGATCCCCTTCGACCCCGCACTGGCAAAGTGTGTCGATCAGGGCGTGATCGAACTGCACGAGTCCGATGCAATGGACGCTGCCGTGGCACAGATTATGGGAGAATGATCCCGCCCCGCCCGCATCAGATGGCTGCGGGCGGTTTTCTCTGGAATTCTGTAGATTTGCACAAATTCTGTGTTGATAAATTTATGGCTGTATTTCGGCATTTTTCAGAATCCCGAAAAAATAATCCAAAAAGATTGCGAAAAAACTCTTGCATTCTTTTGCATTTTGTAGTATGATAGAAGTGTATTGGTATTGGTCAGGAGGTTTACTATGAAACTCGTTTCGATTGTTGTACCATGCTACAATGAAGAGGATGTCCTGCCGATGTTTTACGAGGAGATTCAGAAAGTCATGGCGCAGATGCAGGAGGAGCATCCCGAACTTGCGTTTGAACTGCTGTTCATTAACGACGGCTCCAGGGATAAAACGCTTGCGATCCTGCGGGAAATGTCTCTTGCTGACGAGAGAGTGCGCTATATTTCCTTCTCACGCAACTTCGGCAAAGAAGCCGGAATGTATGCAGGTCTGAAAGGCTCTAAGGGCGACTATGTGGTTGTTATGGATGCCGATCTCCAGCATCCGCCTGCATTTCTTCCGAAAATGTACAATTTTGTCAAGGACGGCGAATATGACTGTGCCACCACAAGGCGGGTCAGCCGTGAGGGAGAATCCAAGATACGCTCCGCCTTTGCCAGATTGTTCTACCGCATCATGAACAAGATCTCGCAGACAGAGATCGTGGACGGTGCGCAGGATTTCCGCTTCATGACAAGACAGATGGTAGATTCCATTCTGAGTATGCAGGAGTACAACCGCTTTTCCAAAGGCATTTTCAGTTGGGTCGGTTTCCGCACACGTTACATTGAATATGAAAACGTGGAACGCCCCGCAGGAACTTCCTCGTGGTCTTTCTGGGGATTGTTCAGGTATTCACTGGAGGGCATCTTTGCGTTTTCCACGGCGCCGCTTGCCTTTTCTGCGATCATCGGCGCACTGATCTGTGTCATTGCACTGCTGCTGCTGATTTTCTTTGTCATTAAAGCCTGCATTGTGCCGGATCCCGATCTGCGCTTTCTGGCAGCACTCTGCCTGATGAGCCTGTTTTCGGGGTTGCAGCTTTTCTGCATCGGCATACTCGGACAGTATCTCTCCCGCACCTATCTGGAGGTAAAACACCGTCCGATCTATCTGATGCAGGAAAATGAAGTCATGTACCGTGAACGCTGTGCGGAGGAGAAAGTGTGAGCAACCGCGCAAAACTGCTGATCTCCATTCTGTTTATTGCGGCAATCGTTCTGACGATCGGTCTGACACGGTTTTATTTCGATGTGACCAAGAACAACGGCAAGAACGATTCCGCCAACAAAACCGACAGCGTTGTGCGGCGTATCGGCAATATGCAGGTCTTTACCAGCGAAAGCGGTTTCTGCGGACTGGTCAATGCAGACGGCGTTGTGGTCATCGAACCGGAATGGCTGGAGATCCTCGATGCACAGAAGTCGGTCGTGCTGGTCTCAAGCCGCATCGGGGATGAAGTCCTCATCGGCGGCATTGATTACGAGGAAAACCTCGTGCTGCCCATTGTGTTCCGTTCCTTTCAGGATCTCGGCAAGTCGCACAGGGCGGGCATCGTGGCTGCGGATGATATGCGCATCATCTACGACAAGGATTACCGCATGGCATTTCCCAACAGCTATGAAGATGCCGCCTGCGAGGGCGATAATCTGATCCTGACAAGACAGGACTGTTCCTTCCTTTACAGCATGAAGGAGGACAAGCCCAGACTGCTCCGCGCCGGAATGGTAACACCGGTCAGCGGTCAGCGCATTCTCTGGCGTGTCTCCAATCAGGTGTTTCTCTCGGAACTATCGGAGGAAGATCTGCTCCGCATCAGCGAGTGTACCACGGCTTATCTGGATATGCTCCTGCGGGACGACTTCAGCAGCCTTGCTTCGATCTCCAGCAGCGACTACATCAGCGGTCTTTCCAAACCGGGTACCATGCCCGATGCAAAGATCGACAAGGTGTATGATTTTTCCTTTTCCCGACAGGAACCGGGGTGCTATGATCTGGCATTCACGGCATCGTATCGGGAACAGGGCGAACGTGTCGGAAAGCAGTCTGTGCAGATGCATCTGCTGTTCCGCAAGGGCAATGACGACCATATCCTGCTGACAGCGGCAAATCTCGACTTCCAGAGTGCCGAAAAACCGCTGCCTGTCCGTCAGGATGAGGATGAGACAGACGAAGAGGAAGAAGAGACCGATTCGTAACGAAACGGTCAGAGATACCGTGCGGCATCATTCCGCACAGAGAGTTGAGGCGATACTATGGCAAAAAAAGTAGCAGTTATCATGGGAAGCGACAGCGATTTCCCGATCGTAAAGGCGGCAGTCGAAAAGCTCAGGGCGTTCGGTGTGCCGTATGAGGTGCGTGTCATATCTGCGCACAGAACCCCCGATGCAGCAGCAGAGTTTTCAAAGAATGCCGCTGCGGACGGCTTCGGAGTCATCATTGCAGCTGCGGGCATGGCTGCTCATCTAGGCGGTGTTCTGGCAGCACATACCACGCTGCCCGTCATCGGCATTCCGATCAAGTCCTCTGCACTGGAGGGCATGGATGCTCTGCTGGCAACGGTACAGATGCCGCCGGGCGTTCCTGTCGCAACCGTCGGGATCAATGCGGCAGCCAACGCAGGTGTGCTGGCTGTGCAGATGCTTGCAATCTCCGATCCGGCTCTGGCAGGCTCACTGGCAAGCATGAAACAGGATATGGCAGAGGGCGTGGCAAAGAAGGACGCTGCTTTGCAGGAACAGGTAAAATCCCTGTAATCACAGGGTTATTACATAAGGTCTTTGACCCATCTTTTATTGGAGGTATACGAAAATGGCGAATGTAGTGAAGGGCGAACAGCTGTACGAGGGTAAGGCGAAGAAAGTCTTTGCAACCAGTGATCCTAATCTGGTGATTGTGGATTATAAGGACGATGCAACCGCTTTCAACGGCGAAAAGAAGGGCACCATCACAGGCAAGGGTGTCATCAACAATAAGATGACCAATTACATGTTCAGCCTGTTGGAGAAAGAGGGCGTTCCGACTCATCTCGTAGAGGAGATTTCCGACCGTGAGACCATCGTCAAGAAGGTTTCCATCGTGCCGCTGGAGGTCATCATCCGGAACGTGGCAGCCGGCTCCTTCTCCAAGAGAATGGGCGTGGAAGAGGGCAGGCAGCTTCTCACCCCGATCCTCGAATTCAGTTACAAGAATGACGATCTCGGTGATCCGTTCATCAACGACTACTATGCACTGGCTCTGGGTCTGGCAACGAGAGAAGAACTGGATACCATTGCAAAGTATGCCTTCAAGGTCAACGAGTTCATGCTCGGTTTCTTCAAGAAGCTCAACATTGATCTGATTGACTTTAAGATTGAGTTCGGCAAGACTGCTGACGGACAGATCATTCTGGCAGATGAGATCTCTCCCGATACCTGCCGTTTCTGGGACAGCACGACCCACGAAAAGCTTGATAAGGATCGCTTCCGCAGAGATCTTGGCAATGTCGAAGAGGCATACCAGGAGATCATGAAGCGCCTGATGGGAGAATAATATGGGTGGATTTTTCGGAGCAGCATCTGAACGTGACTGCGTGACAGATGTATTTTTCGGAACAGATTATCATTCCCATTTAGGTACCCGCCGCGGCGGTATGACGGCGTTTTCCAGAGAAAAGGGCTTTCAGCGTGCAATCCACAGCATCGAAAATTCCCCCTTTCGGACGAAGTTTGAATCCGATGTGGTGAGCATGAAGGGCAGGCTGTGTATCGGCTGTATCAGCGATACCGACCCCCAGCCCATTCTGATGCGTTCCCGCCACGGACTGTATGCTGTGTGCAGCGTGGGCATCATCCGCAATGCGGAACAGCTCATGGAAGAACTGCTCGGTTCCGGATGTGCCAGCTTTGAGGCGATGAGCAGCGGCAATATCAATTCCGGTGATCTCATCGGCGCACTGATTGCACAGAAACCTACCATCACAGAGGGCATCCGCTATGCACAGGAACGTGTAGAGGGAACAATGAACCTCGTTGTTCTCACGGAGGACGGTATCATCTGCGCACGGGACAAGCGGGGCAGACTGCCGATCATCATCGGAAAGAACGAAGACGGCTACTGCTTTTCGCTCGAATCCTTCGCATTCCAGAAACTCGGTTACTACTTCCACAAAGAACTGAAAGCGGGCGAGATCGTCCGTCTTACGGCAAAAAGCTGCGAAACGCTCTCTCCCGGCAATGACGGGGATCTCAAAATCTGCTCGTTCCTGTGGACGTATTACGGCTATCCGAATGCCGTCTATGAGGGAATCACGGTCGAAACGATGCGCACCCGCAACGGCGAGATCATGGCAGAAAATGACATCAATGCAGGCAGACTGCCCGATGTGGATTATGTCTGCGGTGTCCCCGATTCCGGAACGCCCCATGCCATCGGTTATGCCAACCGCAGCGGCATTCCGTTCGCACGTCCCTTTATCAAATATACCCCCACATGGCCGCGTAGCTTCATGCCGACCACACAATCCCTGCGCAATCAGGTCGCCAAGATGAAGCTCATCCCCGTGCATGAACTGATCGAAGGCAAGCGTCTGCTGTTTGTGGATGACAGTATCGTCCGCGGCACACAGATGCGGGAAACGGTCGAGTTTCTGTACGAGAACGGCGCAAAGGAAGTGCATATGCGCTCCGCCTGTCCGCCGATCATGTACGGCTGCAAATATCTGAATTTCTCCAGAAGCACCTCCGAAATGGAGTTGATCGCCCGTCAGGTCATTGACGCATTCGAGGGTGCAGAGGGCATGAACCATCTGGACGAATACAGCGATTCCGAAACGGAACGGGGCAGACGGCTGCGTGACGAGATCTGCCGCCGCCTCAAGCTGACCAGTCTGGAATTTCAGTCTCTCCCCGGTACGGTAAGAGCCATCGGACTGCCGCAGTGCAATTTGTGTACTTACTGCTGGGACGGCAGGGAATAATTCCAACATCAACAGGAAATGATACCCCGGCATCTCTTTTTCTGCCGGGGGAGAATTTAGGAGGAAAACCATGAATAGTTTTTCTGAAAGCTACAAGAAAGCCGGCGTTGACGTAACAGCGGGCTATGAAGCTGTCAGGCTCATGAAGGAACACATTGCCAAGACCAATGTTCCCGGTGTCCTGTCGGGTATCGGCGGTTTCGGCGGTCTGTTTGAACCGGATCTGACCGGCATCGAAAAGCCTGTCTTTGTCTCCGGTACGGACGGTGTCGGCACAAAGCTCAAGCTGGCATTTCTGATGGACAAGCATGACACGGTCGGCATCGACTGCGTTGCAATGTGCGTCAACGACATCATCTGCTGCGGCGCAAAGCCCCAGTTCTTCCTCGATTATATTGCAGTCGGCAAGAACTATCCGGAGAAGATCGCAACGATCGTTTCCGGTATCGCAGAGGGCTGTGTGCAGTCCGGGTGCGCACTCGTTGGCGGCGAAACTGCCGAAATGCCCGGATTTTATCCGGTTGATGAGTACGACCTTGCCGGCTTTGCAGTGGGCGTTGTGGACAAGAAGAAGATCGTGGATACCTCCAGTCAGAAATCAGGTGACGTGCTGATTGCCCTGAAATCCTCCGGTGTGCATTCCAACGGTTTCTCCCTCGTGCGGAAAGTCTTCTCCATCAGCGAGAAAAATCTTGCCGTGCAGTTCGATGAACTCGGCTGTACACTTGGCGAAAGTCTGCTGACTCCCACAAAGATCTATGTCAAGCCCGTCCTGAAACTTATGGAGGAAGTGAACGTCAAGTCCGTTTCCCATATCACGGGCGGCGGCTTCTATGAGAATATCCCGCGCTCCCTGCCGCAGGGCATCTCTGCGCACATTGCGAAGAAAGATGTACAGATCCTCCCGATCTTTGACCTGATCGCAAGAACGGGTCATATTCCGGAACGTGATATGTTCAACACGTTCAATATGGGTGTCGGCATGATCGTTTCCGTGAATGCAGAAGATGCGGACAAGGCAGTTTCCATCCTGAATGCAGCAGGTGAGGAGGCTTATATCCTCGGTGAACTGGTTCATTCCGAGGAAGGTGTCATCCTCGACTGACCGCAGAAGGGAGTAACGGCATGAAACACATCGTAGTCCTCGTCTCCGGCGGCGGCACGAATTTACAGGCGCTCATTGATGCACAGCACAGGGGCGAGATCAAGGGCGGCGAAATCACCTGCGTGATCTCCAGCAATCCCGAAGCCTATGCCCTCGAACGTGCCGCAAAAGCAGGCATCAAAGGACGGGTCGTTCCCCGCAGGGAGTACCCCGACAACAAAAGTTATACCGAAGCACTTTCTGCCGTTTTGCAGGAAGAGCAGGCGGATCTGATCGTGCTTGCGGGATTTATGACCATCCTCGACAAGTCCCTGATCGCTGCCTATGAGAACCGCATCATCAACGTGCATCCCTCTCTGATCCCCTCGTTCTGCGGTGACGGCTTCTACGGGCTGCACGTCCATGAACACGCTCTTGCCAAGGGGGTCAAACTCACGGGTGCAACCGTGCATTTTGTCAACGAGATCTGCGACGGCGGTCCGATCATTCTGCAAAAGGCTGTTCCCGTGGAAAACGGCGATACACCTGAAATTTTGCAGCGCCGTGTCATGGAACAGGCAGAGTGGCACATCCTTCCGCAGGCTGTCAGTCTCTTCTGTGAGGACAGACTGACGGTCATTGACGGCAAAGCATATGTGGATTATCGGTAATTCACGATTTCATCCAAACAAGGAGAGAGACATATGGATCTGATACCAAGCTTTTCGGTAGATCATACCAAGATCATTCCGGGTATTTTTACCAGCCGTACCGACATGGTGGAAACCGGCACGCTCACAACGTATGATATCCGCCTGACCAGACCGAACCGTGAACCCGCAGTCGATGTGGCTGCCATGCACTCGCTGGAGCATATCATCGCAACGTATCTCCGCAATGACCCTGAATGGAAAGACCAGATCATTTACTGGGGACCGATGGGATGTCTGACCGGATTCTATCTCATCCTCAAGGGCAGCCGTGCGCCGAAAGAGATTTTTGATCTCGTTCTGAGCGCATTCCGTGCAGTGCAGGATGCTGAGAGTGTCCCCGGCACAACTGCGGAAAACTGCGGACATTACCTGATGCATAACCTCGGCATGGCAAAATGGTATGCGGCGAGATTTGCTGACTATCTTGCTGAAAATGCAGAAAATCAGGCAATTTTTGAATATCCGAGAACAGAGCGCCTTGTCACCGGTGACGGGCAGCACTTCTATGATTCGTAATGCCCGTGAAAGGAGATCATCATGAAAACACTTGATATTTATGAGGAACTGAAAATCAATTCCTACCCCGGACGGGGCATCGTGATCGGCAAGTCTGCTGACGGCAAATCGGCTGTGACTGCCTATTTCATCATGGGCAGAAGCGTCAATTCCCGCAACCGTGTCTTTACGGAAACGGCTGACGGTATCCGCACGGAAGCGGCTGACCCCTCCAAGCTCTCCGACCCGCATCTGATTATCTATGCACCCGTTCGTGTACTGGGCAACAAGACCATTGTCACCAACGGCGACCAAACCGACACGATCTATGAGCTGATGGACAAGCAGCAGACCTTTGAACAGTCCCTGCGTACCCGTGAGTATGAGGACGATGCCCCCAACTATACGCCCAGAATTTCGGGCATTATGCACGTTGAGAACGGCACGTTCAACTACGCTTTGAGTATCCTGAAATCCGCTGACGGCAATCCTGACAGCGTGGAGCGCTTCACATTTGCATACGGCACACCTGTTGCGGGATTCGGTCACTTCATTCATACCTATATGGGTGACGGCAATACGCTGCCGTCCTTCGAGGGTGAGCCGAAAAAAGTCACCGTTCCGAACGACATCGACGAGTTTGCCGACGGTCTGTGGAATGCCCTCAACGAGGACAACAAGGTTTCCCTGTTCGTGCGCTATATCGACATTGCAACCGGCAAGGCACAGTCGAAGATCATCAATAAGTATACCAAGTAAACCCCATGAAGGGTATTTGCGAAGTTATCAGGAAAGGAATGACCTATCATGGCAAATGAAATGCAGTTGAAATACGGCTGTAATCCGAACCAGAAGCCGTCCCGCGTTTTCATGGAGGACGGTAAGGAGCTGCCGATCACCGTTCTGAACGGCAAGCCCGGCTATATCAATCTGCTCGATGCCCTCAACGGCTGGCAGCTTGTTAAGGAACTGAAAGCGGCGACCGGTGTTTGTGCGGCAACTTCTTTCAAGCACGTTTCTCCCGCAGGTGCTGCCATCGGCAGACCGCTGTCCGACACTCTGAAGAAGATCTACTGGGTGGACGATCTCGGTCAGCTCACACCCCTTGCAAGCGCCTATGCAAGAGCAAGAGGTGCGGACAGA
The DNA here is from genome assembly GCA_024699425.1 of Oscillospiraceae bacterium. Lineage (GTDB taxonomy): Bacteria > Bacillota > Clostridia > Oscillospirales > Ruminococcaceae > UBA3855. The sequence goes on from JAILPP010000057.1 coordinate 14,808, forward strand.
ATGTCCTCCTACGGCGACTTCATCGCACTGTCTGACGTGGTGGATGTCTGCACGGCAAAGATGATCCAGCGTGAAGTTTCCGACGGTGTGATCGCACCCGGTTATGAGCCGAAAGCACTGGAGATCCTCAAATCCAAACGCAAGGGCACTTACTGCATTCTTCAGATGGATGAGAACTATAAACCCGACCCCATCGAGCGCAAGCAAGTGTACGGCGTGACATTCGAGCAGGGCAGAAATGAACTCGACATCAACCGTGAAATGCTCTCCAACATCGTCACCGAAAACAAGGACATTCCCGATGATAAGAAGGACGATCTCCTGATTTCCCTCATCACGCTGAAATATACGCAGTCCAACTCCGTCTGCTACGTCAAGGACGGTCAGGCAATCGGCATCGGTGCAGGTCAGCAGTCGAGAATCCACTGCACACGCCTTGCAGGTCAGAAACCAGATAACTGGTGGCTGCGTCAGAGTCCGCAGGTACTCGGTTTGCAGTTCGTGGACGATATCCGCCGTGCCGACCGTGACAACGCCATTGATGTGTATATCGGCGACGAGTACGAAGATGTACTCCGTGAGGGTGAGTGGCAGCGCATTTTCAAGGTAAAGCCTCCGGTATTCACTGTGGAAGAAAAGAAAGCATGGCTTGCACAGAACACCGATGTCTGCCTCGGTTCGGATGCATTCTTCCCGTTCGGCGACAACATCGAGCGTGCCAAGAAGTCGGGCGTTGCCTATATCGCAGAACCCGGCGGTTCGATTCGCGATGATAATGTCATCGAAACCTGCAACAAGTACAACATCGCAATGGCATTTACAGGCATCCGTCTGTTCCATCACTAATTTTATGCAGTTCAAAGTCAGCTTTACCCCGAAAATGGGGTAAGGCGGCTTTGTGTATTTGTATCTCGGAGGAAACTATGCAAAAACCTGCTGAAACCCGAACCTTTGCCCTGACTTCTGCCATCTTCTTTGCGGCAGCAATGGTCATCCAGATTCTGATCGTTGTACTTGCGCCGTTATTCAGCAAAATTTTCCCCCACTACGGTTCTGTCGGTGTGCCGGATACATCAGGAACAGTGTTTCTGCTCCTCGGTTGTCTGCGTAACCTTCCCATTGCCGTTCTCGCATTCTGGTTCAGCCGTCAGACGGAAATTCTCTCTTCTCAACTGAACCTGACTGCTATTGCAGCCCCTGTCCTCTATTTCGGGGGCAGCCTGCTTTATTCTGTGTCGCATTGGTTTGCGTTTCGCCTGATAACGAGTGCAGAAGAATTTGGAAGAATGAGCCTGACGGAATCCTACATGAACATGGTGAATTTTGCCTATGGTGTGGGATTTATTCTGCTGTGCTGTGCAGTTGCGATCGAGTATTATCTCCAAAGACACACGCCGTCTGACGGCAAATCATTTTAATTTCAAGGAGGCTATCCCAATGAAAATTTTAGTAGTCGGCGGCGGCGGCAGAGAGCACGCCGTTATCATGAAACTCTCGGAAAGCCCCAGGGTCACGGAGCTTTTCTGCGCTCCGGGCAACGGCGGCATTTCCCGCTATGCCAAGTGCTTTGATGTCAAGGCAACGGACATTGACGGCATGGTAGCACTTGCAAAAGAGCTGCAACCCGATCTGGTCGTTGTCACACCCGATGATCCGCTGGTACTCGGCATGGCAGATGCGATGCAGGCGGCGGGCTTCCGCACGTTCGGACCGAAGGCAAATGCAGCCATCATCGAGGGCAGCAAGATCTTCTCCAAAGACCTCATGAAGAAGTACAACATCCCGACAGGCGGCTATGAAGTGTTCACCGACAGCGAATCAGCAATTGCCTACATCAAGGCGCAGAATACCTATCCAACTGTTATCAAGGCGGACGGTCTGGCACTCGGCAAGGGGGTCATTCTCGCACAGAACGAGGAAGAAGCCGTTGCTGCCGTCAGGGAAATGATCGACGGGAAGAAATTCGGTGAGAGCAGCGCCCGTATCGTCATTGAAGAGTTCCTCACGGGTCCCGAAGTTTCCGTTCTGAGCTTCACGGACGGCAAGACCGTTGTGCCGATGATCTCTTCCATGGATCACAAGCGTGCCCTTGACGGGGACGAGGGTTTGAATACCGGCGGCATGGGAACGGTCGCTCCGAATCCCTATTATACGCAGGAAATCGCCGATACCTGCATGGAGACGATTTTCAGACCGACCATCGAAGCCATGCAGAAAGAAGGCAGACCGTTCACAGGCTGCCTGTACTTCGGTCTGATGCTCACGCCCAAGGGCCCGAAGGTCATCGAGTATAACTGCC
>JAILPP010000116.1 GCA_024699425.1 Oscillospiraceae bacterium
TGCTTGTCTCTTTTGCCCTGTGCTTTGCGCCTCTTCCTTGCAATACACCAAGTATTGCGGCGGTCGAGTCACTTTGCACAGGACAAAATATCCTGCGCATTCCGTCACTTCTTCAGATTCCGAGGAAGTCTATTCAAAATAAAACGCATCCGTAATCTGTACGGATGCGTTTTTGTGTTATGTTCTGATTTTACTGATCTTCATGGAAGAAATAAGGAAGTGCATCATAGACGTACCATCTTACCTGACCCCACCAGTGAACATTGCCCTGGGCTACCAGCCAGTAAAGGTTGCCCTTGGAAAAGTCGGAAGTATAGGTGAAGTACTTGGACTGGGTCTTGAGGTTTTCCATTTCAGGCTTCATGTTGTTGTAAGCGATATCATCGGAACCAGTCGCAGCGAGGATGAAGTACTCATTCTGTTTCAGACCGAGACTGTCGATCTCTGCTGTGAGTTTGCCCATGCCTTCCCAGTTGTTGCCGGACAGCGGCATGAAGTAACCGACGATGTCCATATCATGGTCAGCAACGCACCATGTAGACAAACCGCCCATGGAGAAGCCGCCGTATGCACGATGCATTCTGGATGCCTGAAGATCTTCCAGAGATGTGGATTTTGCGTAAGTGGAATATTTGCCTTCAACGAACGGAACAACACTCTTCTTAAACTCATCCCAGAAGTTGCCTGCCTCACTGCCCTGACCATTGAAAGTCGGAGTGACAACGATCATCGGCTCCAGTTCGCCCTTCATAATCATGTGATCGAGGATATTGTTGAGCTTCACGTCTTTTGAGAACAGGGTATTTTCGTTCTCACCGCCGCCGTGCATCAGGTAGAAGATGTTGTACTTCTTATTCGGGTCGTAGTTGTACGGTGTATAGACATTCAGGCTCTTGGTGCCGCGGATACCGTTGTAGGTTTCCTTAGTGACCTTACCTGCCTGCGAACACGGTTCCAGATAACTCTGACCGGGATCTTTGTACTTGAGGTTCGCATCATAGTTGAAATTACTCTTGGGTGCTTCTGTCGGTGGTTCTGTAGCGGGTTCGATTCTCTCCGGAAACTTGTCGATCAGCTTGTGAATGAACTTATGCATGGAAAGAAGATCCGTAATCTCTACCGTACCGTTGCTGTCAATATCAGCGGACTGCTCATCATACTTGTTGGCGAATCCCTTCACCATTCCGTGCTTGGCAAGTGCCAGATCGAATACGTCCACTACGCCGTCGCCGTCAACGTCGCCCTGAAGCATGGATGTGCGGACACGGACATTGGACTTACCTGCACCCTTGACTTCGATTCCGTCCTTGGCAACGATGACATCGTCCATGTAGAAATCGGAAGTACTGTTCGGCATTTCCACATACAGAACGAAGTCGGAACCGTCCGCAGGGAGCTTATAGCCGGTGTTGGTAAGCTGAACCCAATTTCCCTTGGCAACTGCTCCTTCAGTGATGTGGTCATAGTGTGTTTCGCCGTCAGAACCTTTGTACTGGAGAGACAGATAGAAAGTATCTGCGTCCTCGCCGCCGGTGTACATCACGTTTGTGGAGAAGCTGTAAGTTTCGCCTGCCTTATAGATGCGGGAATTCAACGCTGTTTCCGCACCGTTCCAGGTGGCTTCTCTGCCGGAAACGTACAGAGAATTACTGCTGCTGAAAGCTTCCTTGGAAGAAATCTCCGCCTTTGCAGAACCTCTTCCGCTGAAACTGCCCTTCTGGTTATCAAAATCTACGTTCATCCAGTAGCCGTTCTCATCTGCCTCAGGCGGTGTGGCGGGCTTGACACCCTCACCCCACTGGGATTCGGGAATCATGGAAATCAGTCGGTTGTAGGCTTCCTTCGGCTGATAATTTCTATCATAAAGCAGAGCATTGGAGCCTTCCTTCAGCCATGTATGACCGTCATCGGGTCCCCAGATCTGAATCAGGGTCACACGACCGTCAGATTCAGGATTGGTATTCCAGTCCATTGCAGCCTGGAAGATTGCCTCATACTTCTTTGCCTGATCCGTATAGGAATACTTGCCGTTATCCACGGAAATATCCAGCTCTGTGATCTGCACATCGCAGCCGATGGACAGATACTTCTTCATTGCAAATACATAATTAGAAACACCTGTAAAGCCTTCCCACTCTGCACCGATATGGGACTGCATACCTACGCCGTCCAGCACACCTTTCTGGTAGAGGGATTTGCACATATTATAAATGCAGTCACGCTTGTGGTCCCAGTACTCATTGTAGTCGTTGTAATACAGCTTGCAGTCTGCGGGAGCATACTTTCTCGCATAGGTGAAAGCCTGTTCCACAAAGCTGTTATCGCCGTAGATGGCAACCCACGGGGATTTTCCGTTGCCGTAACCAGGCTCACGGGAACCGCCGTTGTTGGCAGTTCTGCCGGAATCATCGGAAACGCACTCGTTGCAGACATCATATGCATACAGATCCAGTGACGGATACTGACTTTGGATGGTGTCGAACATATTCTTGATGTAGGACTCCATGCGCTTGTTCATGGTGGACTTATCCACCCAATTATTGTTCTTGTTAAATCCCTGCTTGAAGAACCATTCCGGCATCTGGCTGTGCCATACCATGGTATGACCGCGGAAGCCGAGATTATGCTCCACACAGAAGTCCATGATCGCTGCGCAGGAATTCAGGGATACTTTGATATTGTCATCCGTGCTGCCGTTCTGCACAAGTGTTGCATCGGGTTTGGTTTCGTTCTCGCATTCCACAGCGTTGCAGTCCTTGAGGATGATACCTGTGACAGCGGAATTATGAATCGTTCCGCCGTTGAGGATGTTACCTACACGAAAATAACCGGTAAACTCGTCTTTCAGACCTTTTTCAGCTGCCTGTGCGGTGATTGCAGAAGTATCTTCCGTTGTAAGTACTTCAGTGTTATCCATGTAGAAATCGGCAGTGCTGTCCGTTGTGATTTTCAGTTCAAACTCATAGGCATCTTTGGGAGCCTTGTAGCTGCCGGAGAGTGTTGCCCACTCGCCTGCTTTTACGTTTTCAGAGTCAAGTTCCTTGACTGTCTGCTCACCTGTCTCAGGATCGATGGTCAGCACAGAAAAGGAGAAAGTCTCATCTGTATCTGCCTTGACCTTTACAGAATAGCGGTACGACACGCCACCCCAAAGATAGAAGCCCTTGGAGGAAGCAGCGCCTTCTTCCGCAGTTTGTCTGCCGGTAACAGCCATGCCCCGTGTGCCTTGATAGCCGATACCCTCAGCGGCATCAAAACCGACAGTTTCCGTACTGCCGTGCCAGCCGTTGTAAGTTTCCTCAAAATCATTGTAAACAGCATGAGCTGCCTGTGTATGCATGACAGGAAATGCAGCGAATGTGGAAGCTGCACACAGAATTGCGGTCAACGCCGCTGTAAGTTTTTTACGTTTCATGGTAAATTCCCCCTTAAAAAAGCTGGTGATCTTCCTTTTTGGTCAAGTTCCTGCCGCAGGACGTGCGGCATCCCGAAGCAGAAACTCAACATTATGCACATATTTTTCTTAACCTTTCGTTGTAAATTATACACCAATTTATACATCAAGGCAACCCCCAAAATGCAGATTGGGTGGACATTATGCACAATATGACTATTTTTAGGTCAATTTATTACCATTTACAACAAAATAATTTTATTCATGATATATTCACATTTCAGATTAACCGCAGAAACAGGAATAAAAAACAGGAGAGAACATAGTATCTCTCCTGTTTTACTGTGATTGCTTTTGCTTTTTTTTGACACGAAGTTCCCGGAAAAATGCCGAAAGCTGTTCGCTGCATTCCTCACGCAGCACTCCTGCGTGTACGAACGGTTTGTAATTGTACGGCAGCTCAAACATTTGCTGCACTGAGACAACAGCACCGCTTTTGGGGTCTGATGCGCCGAAATACACCTCATCAATACGCGCCTGTATGATCGCACCGCTGCACATCGGGCAAGGTTCAAGTGTCACGAAAATGGCACAATCCGGAAGTCTCCAGCCGCCAAGTCGCCGACAGGCATCATCAATTGCAGCCAGCTCTGCGTGGGCAAGCGCTCTTTTGTCGATCTCACGGCGGTTATATCCCTCTCCGACAATTTCACCGCTTCCCCGCCTGACGATCACAGCGCCAACGGGTACTTCACCAATGGCAGCCGCCTGTGCTGCCAGTTCCATTGCCCGCCGCATATATACTTCTGCATCCATTTGTATTTACCCTATGCCAGCATTGCCGTCATGACGAACAGCAGAATGCAGACAATGATTGTTACGAGCATCGGAAGAGTTGTGGAAAATATCATAAACTGATCTGCCAGAGAGAGATAGTCTTTATTCGGGTTTACATTTTCTTCATTTCCTTTTTCACTGATCGTCAGGACAATGATCGTCAGCAGTCCGATCAGGCAGGGAAAGAGGATCACGATCCACCACCGCAGTGTGAACAGCATTTCATAATTTTCAATCTGGAACAGTGCAAACATATAGATTTCATGGATGATCCGCAGAATCACTGCTGTCAGAAAGCTGCCTGTGCGAACCATGAAAAAAGAGATCGAAAGTGTGACAAGTCCGAGACGGACAGCATCCTGCAAGTTATGCGTCAGCAAGGTTGCCATGCTTGTTACGGCGATAACAGCAAAAGTATCCCCGAACTGTCGGAGAGACTGGAACATTGCACCGTGAAAGAGCAGTTCCCAGAACAGAGGAACGATAAAAACCGTAAACACGATATACAGAATCAGCCAGTGGTCATCAGCCCCCACGGCATCGGAGATGATACGATATTTTTCGAGTTCGGATGAACGCGAGGTCATGGAGCTGCCAAGTCCGACACTCAACAGCATCATCAGTGAAATGCTGTTGAGCATCTGTCTCGTGTGCTTTACCGGCAGCGGTACGGCGATCCATATCGGCATCTGAAGTGCCAGCCCGATCATCAGAATCGGAATCAGCAGCTTGAGGATCTGAAGAGCTGCTGAAAATAGAAACACCGTCAGGTCATCGCCGTAATAATGTGTTTCTCCCCAGTACATGGTTTCAATCTGCACACCGATCATACGGGCAGCCTGTACCAGAATCTTGTCCAGCAGATTTTCAATCAGCAGATAACAAAGAAATGCCGTTCCGAACAGGATACCAAGATTTCTCAGCGCTGACTGTTCCGCCTGTGCGGGTGTACTGCTGACGACCGCCTGATTCTCTGAAAAGGCGCTTTCCTTCGGATTTTTAATAAAGCTGAATGCGTATGGATTTTTCTCACGTTTTCGCCAGTGTCTGTAGGCAGTCTGATAAGAGTCTGTCTGATTCAGTGCCGTGAACTCTTCTGCCACGTCAAGCAGTTTCTCGTCTGTAGCCTCCTGCATCAAATCCCCCCTTTGAATCTGTTGATCTGTCAGCTTTGCAGCGTAGGCTGAACTTAATCTATCCTATTATAACATAAAACAGAAGATAGTTTTACATATATTCCTGGAATATTTTATGAATAAAATGTTAACAAGAGCCGCGTTCTGCAAGGCGCAACGGTAATTATGTATATTTTATGTCTGAATGTTGCAAAAAAACAATGCGAATTTACGAAATGTTCATTGACGTTTTCTGCTTGATGTGCTATAATAATGATAGGGTGTATATTATGCGTGTCAGACCATCAGGTCCGGCACTTGAAAGGTTGATTCCTATGAAAACGTTTAGAAAAATAATGGTCTCTGTGCTTCTTGCATCTGCTCTGTCGGCTTGGATTCCCACAGTTCCTGTTCATGCGGAAGAACCGCTTGCGTTCCGTATTTCTAAAGTTGAGATTCTGCCG
>JAILPP010000118.1 GCA_024699425.1 Oscillospiraceae bacterium
TCGATAATGCATTTGCTCAATGGCACACTCCTAATGACCAACTGCACACCTTATGCTCCTTATTGTAGAAATGATTATGTCGTTTACTATAGAATCAAGAGACCGGAAATGGGCAAAGATCCGCCGGGACTGGAAAACAAAGGAGTAAGAGATATGCCGGCATTATCACAAAGAACTGCAGGGTTTACCGATTCCGTCATTCGCAGAATGACACGCATTTCCGCACAGTACGGCGCAGTCAATCGTGACGGCTGCACACATGGGCGGCTATTCGCACTGGAATGAGGCGCTTGAAATCCTTCAACCGTCAGAACACTTGTATTTCGACCTGTCAAGTACGCTGCAATTCATTGACGTCGATCTGCTTCGGAAATTTCTGGATAGATTCGGTGAGAATCAGTTTTTCTTTGGCAGTGATTTCCCGATGTGGGATCCGGCGAAGGAATTGCAACGGCTGCTGTCGTTCGGACTTGCGGAACAGACCCTGAAAAATATCCTGCATGATAATTTTATCCGATATATCGAAATGAGAGCCTGACATTTGTCAGGCTCTCGTTGTTATCAGGTCTTTTCGGAAACCGAAGGAGTGTCAGACAGAAAATTTTTGAAAAGTTGTCTGATATGCCCCTGTTCATCCGTCTACTATAACAGAAAGCAAAATTTGCGCAAACAATGTTTTCAAGAGGTGAATTCATGAAGTCCGAACAGGAACTGCGTAAAGCCGCTGCACAGTCACGGGAGGAAGGTTTCCGGGCAATATTTGACCGGTACAGCGGCTATGTCTACACCATTATCTGGTATCGTATCCGGGGACAGGGTACCCGTGAGGATGCGGAGGAGGCTGTCAGTGATGTTTTTGCGAAAGTTTTCGCCAATTTCGACAGTATCGGTGAAGGAAAACTGCAAAGCTACATTCGCATCGCCGCAAAGCATACTGCCATCGACACACTCCGCAGACTTTCCGCACGTCCGGAAGTCCTGACCGATGAGGAACACGACTGGCAGGAGAAAGCTTCGCCGGAGAATATCGCACAAGATCAGGAAACTGCTGAAATGAGGACGTTTCTGCTTGATGCGATCAAAGCACTCGGCGAACCGGATACGAGTATCATCATGCAGCATTGTTTTTATGAGATACGGCTTGCGGAAATCGCAGGTCACCTGCACATGACAACCGCTGCTGTACAAAAACGGCTCAGTCGTGCCAAAAAGAAGCTCCGGCAGCTTCTCACAGATGCCGGATACCTGCCGTAAAGGAGGGAGAGCATGAAAAAAGATTTTATATCTGCGCTTCTTGCACAGGACGATGTCCTGACCGCAGAGCGCATTGCGGAGGAATTTTCCCCGCAAATCGACATGGAGCGCATATTTCAGCGTAGTATGGAGAAATACCACGGGACGGCAGTCCGCAGAACGTTCAGGTCGATTCAGAGACGTACACTGTTCCGTACTTTGACCGCTGCCGCCTGTCTGCTGCTGACAGTGGGTCTTGGAGTCGGGGTCTGGTCAAAGCAGCAGAAAATCGAAACCGGACCGCCGCAGCACGCACAGATGCCTGTAATGCAGACGGAGACAGAATCCGTGGAAACATCGCTCACGACTGCCTTGCAGACAACTGTAAAAATCACGGAAACAAGCAGGAAACAGACAGAAACTTCTGTATCGTCCACAGATTCTGTGATCCTTGTGGAAACACAGGCAGTCACGGAAACAGATGCACCTGTTCCACATACAACTGCCGTGACAGTTGCACAGGTACTCACGGAAACAACAGACGAAGCCCGTCCGACTGAACCGCCTGCAACCATTTTGCAGACGGAGCCTGTCACGGCTGTACAGACACTAAGCCGACGGAATGCACCGCAGACGGAAACAGTCTATATTCCGGCGCATCAGGAATCTGCCACGGAACTGCCCACGACAGAGACACAGCCGCAGCCCGAAACAGAAGCAGAATCGTTCACGCAGGTCGATGAGGAACTTCTCACGGGATTCCGGCTGGAACAGTATGCAGATTACCGGAAAGTGATCTGTACAGACTCATTCCCCGAACCTGACGGAGCATTGCAGCCCTACACAATCCTCAGTGAAGAGCTTGTCCTGTTGTCATCATCTGCGGAGGAAGCAGCGGAGCACACCTACGAGATCGAATGCCCCGAAGCGGGAAAAACGTTCACGGTCACACAGCGGGAATATTCCGAATTTGTTCTGACCGTTGAGGAAGGAGAACTCATCAACATTTCCCTGAACCGTGCGCACGGATTCTTCCACTTGCAGGACGAAACCTGTTCGCTGTACTGGTTCCGGAACGGTGAGGGGTTCTATGTTCAATGCGATGTCAATGATCTGGAATATCTGATGAAAATTGCCCGCAGCTTTACGCCTGCGGACACACAATAAAGAAAGGCGGTGTTCTTATGAACAACACAATGAAAAAACTGACAGCGGCAGTATTGGCTCTGGCTTGCGCTCCGATAACGGGACTGACGGCTATTGCTGTGGAGATGCCGTGGTACTGGGGAGAGACAACATGGAGCGCTTTTGAGGATGCAGAGCCGATTAATGACCACGGAATGCTTACTGGGAACAATGGTGGTACAGTGTATGTCGGAAACCATGAAAATGATGTGATTTGCGTCAATCCGCGGTATAATATCATGAAATTTGTTCTGCGTGACCACACAGACAAACTGGAGGCGGCAAAGCAGATAGCAGAGGTACTGGAGCAGTATTATCCGGGGATTCAGGAAGGGTTTGAGAAAGAACACTATGAAACCTACGGAGCGATTCAATACGGGACAGATTCCGTTGTTCTGAACTGGGACAGCGCTACAGAGGATAAGGTGGTTTTTGAACTCTGGGCGACAACAGTTGACCGCCGATTCAAGCCTGATGATTCAGATAATGTTGAAACCGGTATCCTGCTGGAACTTGCAAAACGTCATCTTATCTCTGAATTCTACGGCTGGGGAGAGACTGCATTATATCACGTTTGTTATGCTGAAAAAGATGTCCTGTCCGGATTCTGGGAACGAAGCATTGACGACTGGGACAGTGTACAGACCTATCTGGAAAGCAATCATCCGGAGTACACACTGGAACGCTATCAGGGGCAATTGGTGTCGTATCGTGCAGACGATGGAACGATTCTAACATCAGACCAATACTATCGTATTGCCGGAACTGAGAACCTTTCATTCCGTGAAAAAGTTGAGCTTGGTGGAGAGCTGTATGAACACTCCGGATTGGTGACCAATTTTTATACCCTGGAAGCAGCACCGGGAAGCACCACCGGTCACAACGCCCTTGAACGCCCCGGCGATACCAACCTTGACTGTGAAGTGGACATTCTCGATGTCATTTCCATGAACAAATATATCGTCGGTGCGAAAGACCTTGACAAGACCGAACTGAAAAACGCTGATCTCAACGGTGACGGTGCAGCCGATTCCCAAGACAGCCTTTCCATTCTGAAAACCGTTCTCAGCAGCGGTCATTGATTAACATAACAAGTTCCGTGAGCATCTGTGTAAAAGCAGATGCTCACGGATTTTTTATACAGATGCAGGTGGCAGTTGACAAAATTAAACAAAAGTCAATAAAAACACTTGAAAACATTATATCAATGTGGTATAATAAAGACAAAGAATCGCTGTAAATGCGCAAAAGGAGGTAATTTTATGAACAATCGTTTTTACAAGCAGATCTCCCGTTCCGAGATGCTCGGATGTGTCCTGTGCGGCAACGCACCCTGCACGAACGTCTGTCCGCATCTGGACCCCGCTGCCCTGCTCCGAAGTGTATGGTTTGAAAATGAAAATACCGCTGCCGGAAAACTGCCCGATCAGAACCCTTGTATCCATTGTTCTGCCCCCTGCGAGAGCGCCTGTGTCCGTCCGAACAAAGTCGGTATCCGCCGATTGCTCACAACTTTGCATGAGAACGTAAAACCCCGGTTGGAAACGCCGCTTCCGTCCGATGAGGAAAGGCTGCGCACTGATCTTTGCGGTGTTCCTCTGGAGAATCCGTTTCTGCTGTCGTCTTCCGTTGTTGCCAGTACTTATGATATGTGTGCCAGAGCGTTTGAAGCGGGATGGGCAGGCGCTGCATTCAAGACGATCTGCCCGTTTGAGATTCATGAGGCATCTCCGCGGTTTTCCGCCATTACCGGTGATAACGGCACACTCATCGGGTTCAAGAATATCGAACAGCTCTCCGATCACAGCGCTGCGGAGAATATGTCGGTCTTCCGCCGCCTGAAAAATGCCTATCCTTCCAAAGTGCTCCTTGCTTCGATCATGGGACGGACAGAACAGGAATGGGCAGAACTTGCAAGGCAATGCGAAGCCAACGGTGCAGATGCCATCGAACTTAATTTCTCCTGTCCGAACATGGCGGACGGCGGGCTTGGTTCGGACATCGGACAGATACCGGAATTGGTGGAAACACTGACGGCTGCTGCCAAAAACGCTGTACACATTCCGGTGCTGGCAAAACTGACACCCAATGTCGCAGTCATGAGTCCCGCTGCGGAAGCTGCAAAGCGGGGCGGTGCGGACGGAATTGCAGCGATCAACACAATCAAAAGCCTCATTGGTGTGAATCTGCACACCTATGTGACATCACCCGCTGTACACGGTATGTCTGCTGTGGGCGGTTACAGCGGAAAAGCTATCAAGCCGATCGCCCTGCGTTTTATTGCGGAACTGGGCAAAAATCCCGCCCTGCATGGAATGCATCTGAGTGCAATGGGCGGTATTGAATGCTGGACGGATGCAGCGGAATTTATGATGCTCGGTGCGGGAAGTCTCCAGATTACGACAGCCGTCATGCAGTACGGATACCGCATCATTGAAGATCTGAAATCGGG
>JAILPP010000134.1 GCA_024699425.1 Oscillospiraceae bacterium
CGATGAGGGTGTCGATCTCATCATAGGTATCGAAGTAAGCCGGATAAGCCTTCTTGACCTTCTCGCGGTGTGCGGTGTAGATGGTCGCGGTCGGCGGGATGATGCCCATGCGGATGAGCTCGCCGACGCCGAACTTGATGCAGTCGGAATCGGACAGGTTCCAGAAACGATCGCCCTCATTGCAGAAATACTCCAGACCGATCCAGACTTTGGTCTGCGGTTCAGCGACCATATAAGGCGACCAGTTATTGAAGATCTGGATACGCCCCATTTTCACGCCAACATCCTGCACATAGATCCAGCAGTCAGGGACGATATTGCCGAGTGTACGGATATCGGTTTCATTTTTGAGATTGAGCTTATCGAGGAGCAGACCGATGGTCACGAAATCGCGATACGGCAGACCTGCGGCGATCTGTGCCTCATGTTCGGGGACATCGTTCATACCCGCAACGAGGTCTTTGACGGGCATTGAAGAGAAGAAAATATCGCCGTAGACAGTCTTTTCCATTCCGTTCTGTTCAACGGTAATACTTTCGACGGTATCGGTGCCGTTGGTATTGACCCGAACGACCTTAGCGTTCATTTCGATCTTACCGCCGAGCTTTTTGAACTCTTCGGCAGTCGTTTCCCAGAGCTGACCGGGGCCGTATTTCGGGTAATAGAACTCTTCAATGAGAGAAGTTTCTACCTTACGGTCAGCCTTACCCGTGACCTTACCGAACATATCCTTGAGGATAGCGACAACAGAGAGACCCTTGACACGCTGTGCGCCCCATGCAGCGGAGATCTCACGGGGATGTCTGCCCCAGAGCTTTTCGGTATAGCCTTCAAAGAACATGGAATAGAGTTTTCTGCCGAAGCGATTGATATAGAAATTTTCGAGGGAATCCTCAGGCAGTTTGGAAACGGTGCTGCCCATATAGGAAAAACCGGCCTGCATGGTAGTAGTAAAGCCCATATTTTTGAGGGTATTCCATTTGAGGGAGATGGGATAATCGAAGAATTTCTTCTGATAATAGATTCTGGAGACACGGTTGCGAACGAGCATCACGCGGTCAGTTTCTTCAGGGTCGGGACCGCCCTCTGCGAGATTTTTCTCTCTGCCGAGCGCAATATCATCGAAAGAGGGTTTACCCTGACGCGGCATCATTTCTTCCCACCACTGCATAACTTCCTTATCCTTAGAGAAGAAGCGGTGACCGCCGATGTCCATACGATTCCCCTTATGGCGCACGGTGCGGGAGATACCGCCGATGGCGCTGCTTTCCTCGAAGATAGTGACCTGAAAATCCTCTGGTGCTTTTTTGAGCAGTTCAAATCCGGCAGTCAGACCGGCAGGGCCTGCGCCGATGATAACGACATTTTTCATACTCTATCCTTTCCGCCGTCAGAGACGGCACAGTTTTTGCAATTGTCATACACTTCTATTATACACTTTTTCGCACATTATGTCAAGGCAAATTTTGTTCCCAAACATAAATGTGCGCAGACTGTTAAAATTATATAAAGCGATGCGGGTGCAGGGCGGTCACCGCCCTGCCGAGGGGTTGAGGGGGCGAGCAGCCCCCCTAAGCGGTCGCTATGCGACCGCAATAACCGTACAGATTTACAACTAAGTGATATTTTTGATAAAATCCAGCAAAGCCTGTCGTTCATTGGGAATCTGTTCTGTAATGACAGCATCGAGAGCGAGGTGGAGAGCTTCACCGATCTGTTTCCCCTGCAAGCCTACGGCGGCGGCATCGCTGCCGTCGATGGAGAGATCGGCAAGCCCGCAGCACAGCCCGTCATACAGATGCCCGTTGAGACATACTTCCATCTGATCTATAAACTGACGGGAATCGACTTTTCCGATCCATTTCGAGCATCTGTCGGCATCAAAGACCTGAATGAGCCGCCAGAACTGTTCCTCACCGATCTGACCGAGCAGGCGGCGGCAATCGGTCATTGTTTTTGGGATACTCCGATGCAGGTCAATAAGCTGAACGGTTTGTTTGCGGAGTTTCGTGTCACTTCTGAGGCGGCTGAGAATTTGGGAAGCAGTGACGGCGCTTTTCCGGGCATGACCTTTGAAGTGACCGCCTCGTTCATCGAGCTGATAGCAGGCGGGCTTTTCGATATCATGGAGGAGCATGGTCATGCGGAGAGTAAGATCGGGTGCAATATTGCCGACTGTGCGTGCGATATGTTCCCAGACGGTAAAATCGTGCCATTTGCTGTGCTGATCGAACCCGACACAGGGAAGAATTTCAGGGATAGGAACGCCGAGAATATCGGGATAAGCAAGCAGTACATCGGTAATATGCCCGCCCGTCATCATACCGCAGAGTTCAGAAAAGACCCGTTCCACGGAGATCTGACGAAGGCGCTGTGCCTGTGTGCGCATTGCGGCATCGGTAGCGGGTTCGGGAACGAGACCGAATCTTGCATAGAAGCGCAGACCTCTGAGGATACGGAGTGCATCTTCGGTGAATCGTTCTTCGGGGACACCGACTGCACGGAGGATATGATTTTGCAGATCGTCCGCCCCGTGGAAGGGGTCAAGCAGACCGGAAACGGGGTCATACGCAATGGCATTGCAGGTAAAATCCCGTCGGGAGAGGTCTTCCCGCACATCTTTGGAAAATTCCACAACATCGGGGTGACGGGAATCGGAGTAGCTCCCCTCTGTGCGGAACGTGGTGATCTCCGCTTTTCCACCGTCGAGTCTGACGCAGACAGTACCGAAGGCTTTTCCGTAGTAAGTACAGTGTTCCTCGCCGAAGATTTCCACAATTTCTTCAGGAACGGCATCGGTAGTAATATCGTAATCATGGGGAGAAAGCCCGTTGAGCGCATCTCTGACGCACCCGCCGACGAGGAACGCCTCGAAGCCGTTCTGATGCAGGAGACGGGTCATTTTCCACACCGCATCGGGGAGTTTCATCACAAAGCTCACAGATTTTCCACCTTCTTTCCGTCAGGGACAAGATCAATGCAGACGAGTTCGGGGGGATTATTGAGACGGAATTTCCCGATACCCGCCGATACGTTCATGACACACTTTCCTTCGTTGAATAAACCCTTTGTATATTTCGGCATAAAGCGGCGTTCAGGGGAAAGCAGACCCCTGTCTTTCATGCGGATGATACCGCCGTGGATATGACCGGAAAGCACGAGATCCGCGCCCCATTTTGCATAGACGGGGAAACCGAGGGGCGTATGTGCGAGGAGTACGCAGGGATGCACGTCACAGGAGCCGAGGCAGCCCTTGACCATTTTGCGGGTAATTGCAGAGAGATTCCAGTATCTTCCCTTATCGTTTTTATACACAGACTGCGGTAAAGTCAGCCCTGCGAAGCAGATACCGTCCATTTCGCTGTCGCCGTTGAAGTGCATCGTCACGGACTGATTATCGAGGAGGATCACGCCCTGTTCCCTTGCGCAGTCGAATAAATTTTCCCGCACATCGGGCGGCAGGTCCATTTCATGATTACCGAGGGAGTAAAAGACCACCCCTTCCCTGAGCAGCTCCCTGAGTTTCCGAAGGAGCAGGAGTGCATCGCTGACAGATTCCCGTGTACATTTTCGTGAAACGAGATCACCGGTAATGCAGACGGCATCGAGAGGATGATTTTTCTCAGAAAATTCGGGGGCGGGGCAATGAACGGACTCAGCGAGAGCGAGCATTTCGCCGATCATTCTGATATTTTTATCATGACTTGTGCGGCTGCTGAAATGCACATCGGAGATATGCAGCAGGCGGTAGTGATTTCTGATATGCAATCTGACAGATTCATAGCGTAAATCCAAACGTATCACCTCCGAAAAGAGGGAAGCCGCAGCCTCCCTCATTTTTCTATTCAGGGACTTATCTCAGATCTCGTCGTCATCGGGTTCATCGGGCAATTCGGGCGGATCGTCGGATTCGGCGGCATTCTGGAGAGCCGCCTCCTCATCGGAGATCTGTTCGACCTCGGCGGTTTCCTCAGAGGAATCGTGTTCTGCTCTTGTGAATGCCACGACCTCATTGCCGTCGGAGACTTTCATCAGGCGAACGCCCTTGGAAGTTCTGCTCATGATACGGACATCACTTGCGAGAATGCGGATAATGATACCCTCCGTAGAGATCATAATAATATCATCGTCCTCATCGACGACCTTAATGCCGCAGACCTTACCTCTTATATCATCGGGCTTATAATTACAGAGGCCATAGCCGCCTCTGTTCTGAATGCGGTACTGTTCCAGACCGCACCGTCTGCCGAAGCCGTGGTTTGTGACGGTCAGGACGGTTGCATTATCCCTGACACGAGCCATTGAAACGACCTCATCATCTCCACGCAGGCGAATGGCTTTCACGCCTCTTGCGCTGCGGGACTGCGGGCGGATCTGCGATTCCTCCATACGCAGTGCAAAGCCCTCACGGGTAGCGACAATCAGCTGATTAGAGCCGTCGGTGATACGAACGCCTGCGATCTCGTCGCCTTCTTCAAGACCGATTGCGATCAGACCTTTCTTATGGATATTGCGGTAAGCGGCGAGGGGTGTACGTTTGATCTTGCCTTTCTTGGTGACCATGACAACGAAGTCATCGGTATCGAACGTGCGGCATCTGAGCATAGCGGAAATGCGTTCGCCGTCCTGCAAATTGAGGAGATTTGCGAAATGGAAACCTCTGGAAGCCTTAGAGCCGTCGGGGATCTCATAGCATTTGAGCTTATGCATATTGCCCTTATTGGTAATAAAGAGAATATTATCATGTGTAGAGCAGATAAACATTTCCTCAACGAAATCCTCTTCCCGCTGTTTCATACCCTGAACGCCTTTACCGCCGCGTTTCTGTGTTTTATACTCATCGAGTGCAATGCGCTTGACATAGCCCTTATTGGTATAAGTGACCACGCAGTCCTCGACCTCGATCAGTTCTTCAATATCGAGTTCGCCGGAGATTTCGGTGATCTGGGTACGTCTGGGGTCAGAGAATTTCCGTCTGATCTCGGCGAGTTCGTTAGAAATGACCTCATAGACCTTTTGTTTATCGCCGAGGATCTCTTCGAGTTCGGAAATTTTCTGACAGAGTGCATAGAGTTCGTCGGTAATTTTCTGCCGTTCAAGGCCTGTAAGAGCGCCGAGGCGCATCTGGACGATTGCCTCTGCCTGTTCTTCGGAGAGGCCGACGCTGTGGGGGAGATGGAGACCTGTAAGGTCATACTGTGCCCGTTCGAGGAGAGCAGTCATATCGACATCTTTGAAGCGTTCCATGAGTCGTTCCTTACCTTCGGGGATACTGGAGGAGGAGCGCAGGATCGCAATGACCTCATCGATATAATCGGCAGCGAGCATGAAGCCCTGAAGCAGGTGTGCCCGTTTGAGTGCCTTATCGAGTTCAAACTTAGTGCGTCTGGTAATGACATCGACCTGAAATTCGAGGTAATGTTCCAGCACCTGTTTGAGGGTAAGGACACGGGGCACGCCGTCAGCGAGAACGAGCATATTGACAGCGCAGGTATCCTGAAGGGAAGTAAAGCTGAACAATTTCGCAAGTACGACATCAGGCACGGCATCTTTGCGCACGCCGATGACGATACGCATACCGTCTCTGCCGGACTCATCGCGGACGAAGGTAGCACCTTCGATGCGTTTTTCCTTGATAAGCTGTGCGATATGCTCCACGAGTCTTGCCTTATTGACCATATAGGGAATCTCGTGGACGATGATATGTTTCTTCCCCTTGATCTCCTCGAAAGAAGTTTTTGCTCTGACAATAATTCTGCCCTTACCCGTACCATAGGCGGCACGGATGCCGGCTTTGCCCATGATGATACCGCCGGTGGGGAAATCGGGACCCTTGATGCATTCCATGAGGTCATCGAGGGTGCAGTCGGGGTCACGGATGAGGAGATTCAGACCGTCAATGACTTCACCGAGGTTATGGGTAGGGATATTGGTAGCCATACCGACAGCGATGCCGACCGAACCGTTGACGAGGAGGTTAGGGAAACGGGAAGGCAGGACGACAGGTTCCTGAAGGCGGTCATCGTAGTTGGTTCCCCAGTCGATGGTATTTTTTTCGATATCAGCGACCATTTCGAGGGAAAGTTTAGCCATTCTTGCTTCCGTATAACGATAAGCGGCAGGGGGATCGCCGTCCACGGAGCCGAAGTTACCGTGGCCATCGACGAGGGGATAGCGCAGGGAGAAGTCCTGTGCAAGGCGCACGAGGGCATCATAGACGGACGCATCACCGTGCGGATGATAGCGGCCCAGCACTGCGCCGACGGTATCGGCGCATTTACGGTAAGGCTGATCGGGTGTCAGTTTATTCTCATGCATGGTATAGATAATACGCCGATGCACGGGTTTGAGACCGTCACGCACGTCAGGCAGGGCACGGGAAATAATGACCGACATAGCATATGCGAGGAAAGAATTATGCATTTCCTCAGCGACATCGACAGGAATGACCTTATGCTGCGGAGCATTCTGTTCCTGTGCAGCTTCCATATTCTGATTTGTTTCGTTACTCAAAAGATTTCACCTCATTTTTTACCTTTGCGAACTCCCTCAAATCCAAAAGTGCGCTGTAATCTGAAAAGCGATGAGGGGTGCAGGGGGAATCATTCCCCCTGCCGGGGTCAAGGGGCGGAGCCCCTTGCAGGCAGCGCCTAATAAGCTACATCTGTGCTATAAATGAGCATTCTTGCCAAAGTATACAAGGTTGCGGGCTGGTATTGGGGGGCTACTCGCCCCCCAAACCCCCTCGGCAGGGCGGTGACCGCCCTGCACCCGCATCGTTTTTGTATATTTTGACAGT
Source organism: Oscillospiraceae bacterium (assembly GCA_024699425.1). Taxonomy (GTDB): domain Bacteria; phylum Bacillota; class Clostridia; order Oscillospirales; family Ruminococcaceae; genus UBA3855. Next base: position 6,800 of record JAILPP010000134.1, read on the forward strand.
CTGCGCTCATTTATACATCTGTGAACGGAATGTTTTCTCCAGGCGTTTGGAGAAATGCACCCGTAAAATTTCGAGTTCCTCTTCAGAAAACGGTGTTTTTGGAACGACATAGAACATTGTTTTCTGCTGATAGACCATAAAGAACTCAGGGTATTCGATGACATTCATGCCCTTATTGTAGTGAATACGAGTACCGGAGAAGTCCTCTTCGGGCACGTCATCAAACAGGGCATCGGATTCTGAACCGGTGACATCATCGGGAGGCAGGATCGTGCCGATTTCGAGATATTCGGGAAAAACACGCAGGCGGTACTGATCGTTTTCGATCTCCCTGATGCCTTCCATGAGTTTCATACGGATTCTGCGGGGATTGATCCACTGCAAGACGATCATGACGGCGCAGAACATGATAATCATACAATACAGCCCACGGTTGACGTTCTCACCGCCGTACACGAGAAAATAAGAATACAGTCCGATCACGGCAGCGAGAACGCCCATCACGACATAAGTTCTGGGGTAGACAAACTTTTTCTGAAAGGCAATAAACGCCGTGCGGAACAATTCAAAGGGGATCGTGTACTGTTTTTCGATCAGCAAATTATTATCTTCCATCAAATCTCCTTATACATCGAGATTGGAGACTGTCTTGGCATACTTCTCGATATAGTCCTTGCGTGGGAGGACCTTATCGCCCATAAGAATGGTAATGACCTCATCCGCGCGGATGGCATCTTCCATAGTGACACGGAGGATCGTGCGGGTTTCGGGGTTCATCGTGGTTTCCCAGAGCTGTTCGGAGTCCATCTCACCAAGACCCTTATACCGCTGTACAGCGACCTTAAAGGACTTATCATCGGCGGTTCTGAGTTCTTCGATATAGCGGTCACGTTCCTCATCGGAGAAGGCATAGCGAACGGCTTCATACTTTTTGGATTTGGTATCGCGTTCGACCTTAAACAGCGGAGGCTGAGCGATATAGACTCTGCCGTTTTCGATGAGGGGTTTCATATAGCGGAAGAAGAACGTAAGGAGGAGAGTACGGATATGGCAGCCGTCCACATCGGCATCGGCCATGATAATGACCTTATCGTAGCGCAATTTTTCGAGATTAAAGTCCTCACCGATACCGGTACCGAGTGCCGTAACGACGGGCATGAGCTTATCATTGCCATACACGCGGTCGATTCTTGCTTTTTCCACATTAAGCATCTTACCCCAGAGGGGGAGGATCGCCTGATAGCGTCGGTCACGGCCGCCCTTAGCGGAACCGCCCGCAGAGTCACCCTCGACGATATAGATCTCGGTATTTTCCACGCCATGTTCGGAGCAATCGGCGAGTTTACCGGGGAGCGAAGCGCTTTCCATAGCGGTTTTGCGTCTTGCGGTTTCACGGGCAGCTTTAGCGGCTTCTCTTGCCCGTCTTGCGGCGAGGCACTTATCGAGAATTTCCTTAGCGATTGCGGGATTCATCTCGAAATAGCTCATCAACTTTTCCTGCACGAGTTTTTCGACGAACGGGCGCACTTCGGGGTTACCGAGGCGGCCCTTTGTCTGTCCCTCGAACTCACACTCGGTAAGTTTCACAGAGACGATCGCCGTCAGACCTTCCCGCACGTCATCGCCGGAGAGTTTTTCATTTTCCTTGAGGAAATTGAAGCGTTTACCGTACTCATTGACGACTTTCGTGAGCGCATTTTTGAAGCCGTTCTCATGGGAACCGCCGTCCTTGGTATGGATATTATTGGCAAAGGACATAATGCACTCGTTATAGCTGTCATTATACTGCATAGCGATCTCTGCGATGGAGTCGCCCTCTTTGCCGTTGACATAGATAATATCGCCGACAGTTTCATATCCTTTGATCTTGTGGATATGTTCAACGAACTGACGGATACCGCCCTCGTAGTGCAGTACTTCGCTGACGGGTTCAGCTTCATCTCTGAGATCGGAGATCACGATACGGATACCGGCATTAAGGAACGCCTGTTCCCGCATCCGTTTGAGGAGTACCTCATAATCATAGTGCGTAGTTTCAAAGATCTGCGCATCGGCTTTGAACGTAACAGTTGTACCTGTTTCCTTGGTATCGCCGACAATTTTGAGCTGTTCTTTATACTCCCCCCGGTCGAAGTGCTGAAAATGCACATGTGAGCCGTCCTTGACCTGAATTTCGAGCCATTCGGAGAGCGCATTGACGACCGAAGCGCCGACGCCGTGCAGACCGCCGGAGACTTTATAGCCGCCGCCGCCGAACTTACCGCCTGCATGGAGGACGGTATAAACGACAGTTGCGGCGGAGATACCTTCCGTGGGGTGAATACCGGTAGGGATACCTCTGCCGTTATCGGAGACACGGATGATATTATCCGGCAGGATATCGACAGTAATTTCGGTACAATAACCGGCAAGAGCCTCATCAATGGCATTATCGACGATTTCATAGACGAGGTGATGCAGACCGTCGATACTGGTCGAGCCGATGTACATACCGGGGCGTTTTCTTACAGGTTCAAGGCCTTCGAGAACCTGTATTTGTTCCGCACCGTAGATTTCTTCTTCCATTTGGTTCAACTCCTTATCCGGGGCAGCCGAAGCCGGCGGGGGCAAAGCCCCGACCCCATTTCGGGAAATATTAGACTTCCTGGGAAACTTCCGAAGTGTCATCTTCCTTGTTTCTTTTGCGCCTGACTTTGAGCCTCTCCCTTGCAATACATACAGTATTCCTGCGGTCGAGTCTCATTATCAGACACAAAATATCCTGCGGAATCTGACACTTCTCCAGTTTCCGAGGAAGTCTATTGCTTTATAGAATACCACTTGTAAAAGTGATAATTAAGTGATAAACGTTTGTCACCGAAGTGGAATTAAACTGTTTCCACAGAGTTTTCCACACTTTAAGTGGAAAACCGATGTCGAAAAAGGCTTTTTTTCGGGACATGAAACTCAGTTTTCCACTCTTTCCACCGAGTTTTCCACATTTTCAAGTGGAGAACAGATCTCAGCAAGTTGACCTGCATTCATGCGGAAAATTTTACCTTTTTGTGAAAGACGGAGAGAAGACGGGTGACAAAGTGTAATAAAGACCTGCATTTCGGCGACCATATCATAGATCAGGCGTTGTCTGCGCTCATCGAGTTCGCCCATGACGTCATCGAGGAGGACGACAGGCGAGCGTGTCATTTTCTGATTATAGAGGTGAGCCTGAGCGAGTTTGAGGACGAGCGCAGTACTTTTGCGTTGTCCCTGTGAGCCGAAGGTCTGGACGGGATTGCCGTCAATGGAGATCATGAGGTCATCGCGCTGGATACCTCTGGAGGTATAGCCGAGGCGGAGATCCTCCTCAAGGCAGAGGGCAAGTTTCTCGTGATAGTGTTCAACGAGTTCGGGGGTAGGTTGATCGGGAAGCGAACGATCGCCATACACAGCGCTTTTATAGCTAATCTGAAGTTCTTCACTGCCGCCTGTCATGATGCTGTAGAGTTCTTTGCAGAGGGGAGCCATACTGCGGACGTAAGCGGAGCGCATACAGGAGATATAAGCTCCTGCGGCAGAAAGCTGGTCATCCCACATAGGGACATCATTTTTTTTCATACGTCCCCGTGCGGCATTCTGAATGCAGGCATTACGCTGCGAGAGGAGGAGAGAAGCGCGGCTGACGTACTGCATGGAAGCGGGGTGAAGCTGGCAGGCGCAGAGGTCCATAAAAGAGCGTCGTTTATCGGGAGCGCCGTTGACGAGTTCGACATCGGAGGGAGAGAAAGCGACGCAGTGAAAGGCTTCAAACAGGCCGCCGGTTTTCTGGGAATCGACGCCGTTAATGGAGATCTTGCGTTTTTTCTGCTGACCGCGTTCCACGGAATAGGAGATTCTCTGTTCCCGCCGGTCGTCCTGAAAGCGCATATCGCACAGAAAGAACGGGGCATCGAAACCGAGGTAATGGCGTTCTTTTGCGCCGTGAAAGTTCTTGCAGCCGGTCATAAGCCAGAGGGCATCGAGGAGGTTGGTTTTCCCCTGTGCATTATCGCCGATGATGAGATTAAAATGCGCATCGGGGTGCATTGTGACCTGATGCAGGTTCCGGAATCCGTCCGCATAGAACGAAGTGATATACAAACTTATTCCACCTCGACCCGAAACTGATCGGCATCCACGACATCGCCGGGGCGAATTTTCTTTCCCCGCATGGTGCAGACCTCGCCGTTGACTTTCACAGCGCCCTGCTGAATGAGTTCTTTTGCGAAACCGCCGGTATCGCAAAGCCCGGCAAATTTAAGAAGCTGATCGAGCTTAATAAACTCTGTTTTAATCTTGACTTTAGAAATTTCCATACTGCCTCCTTCATTCTACCTGTAAATCTGCACAGATTTTGCGGTCGCTTTGCGACCGCTTAGGGGGGCTACTCGCCCCCTCAACCCCTCGGCAGGGCGGTGACCGCCCTGCACCCGCATCGTTTGTTTGAAAAAGCGATGAGGGGTGCAGGGGGAATCATTCCCCCTGCCGGGGTCAAGGGGCGGAGCCCCTTGCGGGGTGCAGGGGCAGCGCCCCTGCAAAGCGCCCCGAAAAAGCAAACCGTTTAATATTTAAGCTGAATGGGCATAATAAGATAGACGAAGCTCTCGCCTTCGAGGGGAGTAATTTTGATGACTCTGCTATTGCCGCTCATATGCAGGCAGACCTTATCGACGGTGCAGGCGCGAAGGGCTTCGATGAGGTACTTATTGGAAATACCGATGGTAACGGGGTCGCCCTGCACGTCAGCGGGAACACGGTCATTGACCTCACCGATGCCGGTTTTGCAGAAGATGGACATACACTGCTTATCGAATTCGCAGCGCATGGGGGCTTTATTCTTATCATTGATAAACAGGGAGCAGAGTTCCGCACAGCCGCAGAGATCTCTGGTATTCATTGACACAGAAGTTGTTTCGCCCTGGGGGATACTGGACTTAAAATTATGGAACTGACCTTCGAGCAATCTTGCGAAGAGATCGAACCCATTGACGGAGAACACAATATGTTTCCCATTTGTGCAGAACCGGCAGGGGGAGTCGGCGTCATCCTGAAGCATCCCGATGAGTTCATTGAGGGCTTTTTTGGGGACGACGAAACGAAAAGCTCCCAGATCAGGCACAGGTTCCTGACGCATTGCGAGGCGATAGCGATCCATAGCCACCACATAAAACATTCCGTCACCGGCTTCAAAGAGCAGACCGGTCAGAATGGGTTTATCCTCCTTTGTGGAAGCAGCGAAGCTGGTCTGCTGGATCATGCTGCGGAGCAATTCCTGAGGGATGGAAGTTTTCTGAGTACTTTCCACGACAGGGAGGGCAGGAAACTCGTCAGCGCTCATAGCCTGAATGCGGCAGGTAGTATCATTACTGGAGAGCTTTGCATTAAGATTCGTATCTATTTCAAACGAAATGGAATCGCCGGTCATTCTGCGGGTCATATCGGCGAACAGTCTGGTATTGACGACGAAGGTAAACGCATCATTACACTGTGCAGGGATACTGGTGCGGATGCCGATTTCGAGATCATAGCCGGTGAGGACAATTCTGCCCTGCATCATCTGGATGCAGATACCTTCCAATGCGGGGATCGTCGATTTAACGGACACTGCTTTTGCGACGTGTGCAATGGCGTTGCAGAGTTCATTCTTATTACAAGTAAATTGCATGGAGACCTCCTATATACATTAGCCTTCCTCGGAAACTTCCGAAGTGCCATCTTCCTTGTCTCTTTTGTGCCTGACTTTGAGTCTCTCCCTTGCAATACATACAGTATTCCTGCGGTCGAGTCTCTTTGTCAGACACAAAATATCCTGCGGAATCTGACCCTTCTCCAGTTTCCGAGGAAGTCTATTTCCTGTTTTCCCCGTGCTGTAACCATAGTGAGTGTGGAACTGCCAACTTCTTGCGTGTGAAGTTCCACATTCCACGATCTGTTTGGGAAAAATCATTTTTGTTCGCAGAAAAAAGCAAAATAAGCATTAAGAAAAAATAGTAGCAGTAGTAGAAGGCTGGAAAAAGTGGAAAAGGGTGATTTTCCACGGTGTGTCGGGGAAAAAGATTTCACAGAAGAATTGTCAGGAAAAAGTGAAAAAGTGGAAAAAGAAAGAGCCGGATTTTCCACGGTGAAAAAGTGGGGAAAAAGTGGAGTGGAAAAGAAAAGTTTGTGGAAAATTTCGTGGAAAGATCAGAACCGAGTTTTCAACAGCGGGAAAAGTGAAAAGCGCATTTGTCGGAAAAAGTGGAATTTTCGGGAGCATATCGAAAAAGCACGAAAATCCCTGCATTTCTTTTCCACCTTGTTTTCCACAACTTGTTGAAAGTTCGGTGGAATCCTGTTTGAAACGTGGAGTAGTCCACTTTTTCACACCGTCTTTTCCACAGCTTGTGGAAAACGCTGTTTAAAAAATCCGGAAAGCGATGAGGGGTGCAGGGGGAATCATTCCCCCTGCCGGGGGTTCGGGGGCAGCGCCCCCGACGCTCCCGACAAGGCTTTCACTTCGGCGTCAGGTTGCAGCCGGCTGCGGGTTCTTGTCACGGATGTCTTTGATGATGTCCTCGACAAGGGTGCGCAGATTTTCGTCCTTTTGCAGCGCAAGGGTCACGTTGTTGATCGCATAGACGATCGTGGAGTGGTCTCTTCCGCCAAATTCCGTGCCGATGGCGGCAAGCGGCATTCCCGTTACTTCACGCACAACGTATGCTGCCACTTTCCGTGCTGTCGAGATCTGGGCGGTGCGCTTGCTCGAACGAATGTCCTCCGGCGTGATTCCGTATACGTTCGCCACTTCTGCAATGACTTTTTCGACCGTGATCGGGATCGGCTGGTCGTCGGTCAGTATGTCCCGGATCACACTCTGCGCCATCGAGATCGTCGGGGTCGCATTGGCAAGCATCTTCAATGCCTTCAGTTTCTTGACTGCGCCCTCTAACTGACGGATGTTCGTTTTCAGCCTCGTTGCGATAAATTCCATCACTTCATCCGGAATTTTCAGATCCAGCAGCTCTGCCTTGCGGCGGATAATCAGATAACGTGTCTCGTATTCCGGTACGCTGATATCGGCGATCATACCCCATTCAAAACGGTTGCGGATACGCTCTTCCAACGTCTTGAGGTCACGTGGCGGCTTGTCCGACGTGATGACGATCTGCTTGCCCTCCGAATGCAGCGTGTTGAACGTATGGAAAAATTCTTCCTGCATACGCTCCTTTCCGGAGAAAAACTGAATGTCATCAACGATCAGGACATCGGCGGTACGGTATTTGTCATGGAATACGGATGTGTCTTTCTGGTCGATCGCTTTGATCAGCTCGTTGCCGAAGGCTTCACTCGTCACATAGATTACATTCTTCTTCGGGTTACGCTTGTTGATCTCCTGCTTGATCGCAGAAACCAGATGTGTCTTTCCAAGACCCGAAGGTCCGTAAATGAACAGAGGATTGTAGTTGTTCTTCGTCGATCCTGCATCGGTCGCTACCGCTTTGCACGCTGCATAGGCAAATTCATTCGATCTTCCCACAATAAACGTGTCAAAGGTGTAGTCATATTCCGCAAACTCAAACTGCTTTTGCAGTTCGGCATTCTTTTCCTCCAGCTCGTGGAAATCCGGAATGTGTGCATCCTGCGCAGGTTCTTCCTTGATCGGAACAACCACGTTGACAACCAGATTCAGCGGAAAGCCCATGACCGCTTCCAGCACATTCTCCAGCATCGTCTTGTAGTTGTTCATGATAATGCCCTGCTGGAACACGGTGTCTACCTGAAATACGGCATCCTTTCCCTCAAGACCAACCGGTACAAGCGTGTTGATCCATGTCGTGCAGGCAACGGGTGAGATCAATTCATGGTCAGTAATGTACTGCTTGACCTGTTCAAAAACTTCATCAAAAGAATTCATGCCCTAACCTCCTGTTTATAATCGTACATACTATTATTCTATCATAAAATGCGGAAAAATGCAAGAGGTTTTCCAAAAACTTTCAACAAATTTTCAACCTCAAAAAACCGACATTGTTGGAGGATATGTGGAAAAATGAGCTTTTGCGGCGGTGGAAAAGTATTTCACAGCCGCCGTGGAAAGGTTGAACTTTCCACGGCTCCCGTTCCGCTGAGAAAAAATGTGGAAGAAATCAGGATTTTTGCTTGCATTTATATTATAAGTGTGTTATAATAAATGGGATAGACCCGGCTTGCTGTGCCGGCTTGTGTCCGTCAGCGGCGGACAGCAAAGAAAGGAGTTACTTATTATGTGCGGAATCGTTGGATATGTCGGTGCCCGTGATGCGGCGGATGTCCTGATGGACGGTCTTTCCCGTCTCGAATACAGAGGCTACGACTCTGCCGGTATCGCCGTTTTTGAAAACGGTGAGGTCAAAGTCGCCAAATCCAAAGGCAGACTCAAAAATCTTGAGGAGAAAATGAACGCCGAAGGCAGACCCCGCGGCAACGTGGGCATCGGTCATACCCGCTGGGCTACCCACGGGGAACCCTCTGACCGCAATTCTCACCCCCATGCGGGCGGCAGCGTCACGATCGTTCACAACGGCATTATCGAAAATTACAAGAAACTCAAGGACTTTCTGCTCTCCAAGGGCAAACAGTTCCTCTCGGATACCGATACCGAAGTTGTTGCGCAGCTTCTGGGCTATTACTATGAACTGACCCCCGGAAATCCCGTCGATGCCATCATCAGAACCATGAAGGATCTGGAAGGCTCGTATGCACTCGGCGTGGTATTTGCCGACTTCCCCGATATGGTGTTCGCCCTACGAAAGGAAAGCCCCCTCATTGTCGGCATCGGGGACGAGGAATGCTTCATCGCTTCCGATGTGACCGCTATTTTGCAGTATACCAGAAAGTATTACCTGCTCGACCCCGGTGAGATCGCCGTGCTGTCCAGAAAAGGTGCGAAAGTCTACGATATGCACTACCAGAAAATCGAAAAAGAACTCAAAATTGCCGACTGGGACGTTTCCGCTGCCGAAAAAGGCGGGTATCCGCATTTTATGATAAAGGAGATCCACGAACAGCCGACTGCAATCAAAACCACCATTGCCCCCCGTATTGCCAACGGTATGCCCGATCTGTCGGAATGCGGCATCACTCCCGAAAAACTCAATGAATTCAAAGCCATCCATATCGTTGCCTGCGGTACTGCCATGCACGCAGGTGTGGTCGGAAAGTATGTCATCGAAAAACTCGCAAAAGTTCCCGTCAATGTCGATATTGCTTCCGAATTCCGCTACCGTGATCCCCTCGTCGGGGAAGGCGATCTCGTCATCATCATCAGCCAGTCCGGCGAAACTGCCGATTCCCTCGAAGCGCTCCGCCTTGCCAAAAAACTCGGCGCTCAGACCCTCGCTGTCGTCAACGCCAAGGGAAGCTCCATCGCCCGTGAAGCGGATATGCTCATCTATACCCACGCAGGTCCCGAAATCGCTGTCGCTTCTACCAAGGCGTATATGGTTCAGATCGCTGTCATGTACCTGTTCGCCTTTGAATTTGCGCTTGCCAAAGGGAAAATTGATGAGACGGAATGCCGCAGACTGACTGCACTCCTCGAACAGACTCCCGAAAAAATCGAAGCGATTCTCGCAAATCACGAGATGACCCAGAAAATTGCCGATTCCATTATTACCGCTGACAGCCTGCTGTATATCGGCAGAGGACTTGATTATGCCCTCTCTATGGAAGGTTCACTCAAACTGAAAGAAATCTCTTACATCCATTCCGAATCTTATGCCGCAGGTGAACTCAAACACGGCACGATCTCCCTCATTACCGAAAATATGCCCGTCATTGCTGTCGCTACACAGACAAAACTCTTCGACAAGACCATCAGCAATATCAAAGAGGTCAAGTCAAGAGGCGCTAAGGTCATTCTCGTTTCCCGTGAGGATTATGTCCCCGAAAAAGATGTCGCGGATTATCAGTTCGCACTCCCGCAGTTCGATGACCTCCTCATGCCGATGCTCGCTGTCGTTCCGTTGCAGCTCATCGCTTACTATACTGCCGTGCATAAGGGCACTGACGTGGATAAACCCAGAAATCTCGCAAAATCCGTTACCGTGGAATAATCGGTGCGGTGTTCAGAAAAAGGTGATAGCATGAAAAAATTAGCTGTTTGGGCTGCACTGGCGGCACTCCTGCTCGGTACTGCGCCATTGACGGCGCTCGCTGAGGGCGAAGAAGGTATGGCGGTCGAGGGCGAGGTCGCTCCCCCTGAGGCTGCTCCCGCAGAAGATGCACCCGCCGAAACCACTCCCGCTGACCTGTTTGAATACAGCATCACGCTGGACGGCTTCGCTAAACTTACTAAATTCAAACCCGGTGCATCCTATACCGGTGAGGTCGAGATCCCATCGAAGATTGATGACTATTTCGTCATTGACCTCGCAAACGGGTGCTTTATGGAATGCTCCGGTATTACCTGCGTCAAGTTTCCCGACGACGTGACCGATATCGGATCGGATGTCTTTCTCGGCTGCACTTCCCTTGAACGCTTTGAGGTCGCTGCCGGTAATCCCTATTTTTCCGTTAAGGACGGCGTGCTGTACGGCGATGAGGAAAAATTCCTGATCGCTTATCCCGCCGCAAAGGAAGGCGAGAACTTCTCTACGCCCGCAGGTGTCGAGGAGATCGCTCCCGGTGCGTTCGGATTCGCACAGAACCTCAGAGAGATCACGGTCTCCGAGGGCGTTACACATATTGATAGCTGGGCTTTCGCACATTGCCCCAATCTCGAAAAAGTCAGCATTCCCGCTACTATGGAACAGATCGACGATTATGCATTCGCATACTGCGATAAGCTCTCGGATGTCAGACTCGCTGAGGGACTTCAGAAAATCTACAACGCTACGTTCGCTTACTGCCCGTCCCTCATTCAGATCACGCTCCCCTCTACCATTGAACATATCGGACAGTATGCCTTTTGCGCTACCGGTCTGACCTGCGTGACCATTCCAAGCCGTGTGGAACGGGTCGATTACTGCGCTTTCGGCTATGATGCCGACTTTAACCCCGTTTCCGGGTTTACTGTCTACGGTGAGAAAAATTCTTTCGCTCAGGAATACTGCACCGCTTCCGATCCCGAAAATGATTACCAGAATCATTTCAAGTTCGTTGAGATCGAGAACGCAGATCAGCCCTATGAACTTCAAAGCGGTGAGTTTGAAGCCCCTGACGGCGTGGAGAATCCCGCTGCTCCGGATGCTGAGGAAACTGAACTCCGGCAGGAAGGCGAACCTTCCGCTTCCGAAAAACTCGGCGCAGGTCTCATGGGCAGCCCTACTATGAAATTGCTGCTCGGCGTGGGCGGCGGTATTCTTGTGCTGGTTGCTGTCATTCTCATCGTCGCATATTCGCTCAGCCCCAAACGCAAGGTCAAAAAGGCCTCTAATAAGAAAAATGAAAGTAAGTAACCGGCTCAGATGCGGCGCTGCGGCACTCTTTACGGCGGTCGGGTTCGCTCTCGCCGCCGTGCAGAATCTCCCCGCCGCCGCAGATGCAAAACTCGTGGACGATCTCTGGTATCTGCGTGACTATGAGGACGGCACGGTCTCGGTCGCCTGTGAGGATAAAACTGTCACCGAACTTGTCGTGCCTTCTGTCATTGACGGCAAAACCATTACCATGCTCGAAGTGGACGGCTTCAAGGACTGCACGGCACTCGAAAAAATTACCGTCCCCGAAACCGTTACCGTCATTGAGGACTATTGCTTCTACAACTGCACGGCACTCAAAGAGATCAATCTCCCCAAAAATCTCGATAATATCGGTTTTCAGGCGTTTTGCGGGTGCAAAAGTCTTGAAAGTCTGAGTATCCCCGCTTCCGTTTCGGAGATCGAGGCGTTTGCGTTTGAGGGCTGTGCTTCGCTGACAGGCGTGAAAGTCGATCGGGATAATCCCAATTATAAAGATGAGAACGGCATTTTATTCGACAAGAACGGCGAGACACTCTATCTCTATCCGAGTGCCTTGCAGGGAGAACAGTACGCCGTCCCCGACGGCTGCAAAACAGTCTATGATAATGCCTTTATCGGAAATCCGTATCTGAAAAATGTGGATATTTCGGGCATCTCCGAACTCGGTGAAGATGCGTTCTATTACTGCACTTCCCTCGAAACCATGACCGTTCCCGAAGGGATCACGGAGCTGAACGGCTCGGTGTTCGGAAAATGTGCCGCCCTGCACAGCGTTTCACTCCCCTCTACCCTCGAAACCATCGGGGATAGCTGCTTTCTGGGCTGCTATGCGCTCGATCATATCGAGATCCCCCGAAGCGTTACGGCAATTCAAAGCTATGCGTTCTTTAACTGCCCTGCCCTGCGCAGCATTACGCTCACCGAATCGGTCACGGATGTCGGAAAGTATGCCCTCGGCTTCTACCTCGGTGAGGACGATAAACCCAGACGTATGCCCGAATTTGAGGTCATTGCCGATAACGGTACGGCGGCGTTCGATTACTGCGTTCAGAACAGCATTAAATGCTCCGGCGGCGTGACGCAGGGCGTTGTGTTCGTCTATATCGTCGTCGGTGTCGTTGCCGCAGTCATAATTGCAACGGTCGTGATCGTGATGATTCAGAGGAAAAACCGCAAAAAGTACGAAATATACTGATGCTGCGGCAGGGGTGCTGCCCTTTGCAGGGGCGCTGCCCCTGCACCCCGCAAGGGGCTCTGCCCCTTGACCCCGGCAGGGGGAATGATTCCCCCTGCACCCCTCATCGCCATCCGAAATCTGAAAACTGCTTGCAGTCAGAGAATTAACGATGCGGGTGCAGGGCGGTCACCGCCCTGCCGAGGGGGTTTGGGGGGCGAGTAGCCCCCCCTGAAACAACAGGGCAAACTTTCAGGAAGGAGTGATTCCTATGCAGATCAAGCGGCTGGCTGCTGCCGCTGCGGCGGGTGTGTGTCTGTTACTGCATTCCGTACTGCTCACCGCTTCTGCGGAAACCGAAAAAAAATCCTACGATGACGGTATGTTTACCTTTACCTACGTCGATGGCGGCGTGGAACTCAGCGGTATCAATGAAACTGCGCTGGCTGTCAGCCTCCCTTCGGAAACCGACGGGCGGCGTATCATCGGTATCGCTGACGGCGCTTTCTTCAATTGTTCCAAATTGCAGTCCGTCCATTTGCCCGATGGTCTGAAATATATCGGACGGCACGCCTTTTCGGGCTGCGAACAGCTCACAAAAATCGAAATCCCCGATTCCGTCGAGACGCTCGGCGCAAATGCTTTCAGCGGGTGCGTTCTGCTCGAACAGCTCCACCTGCCTGAAAAAATCACTGAGATCCCTGAGGGGCTTTGCTATACCTGCGTAATGCTCAAAGACGTGAATCTCCCCGATTCCGTTACCAAAATCGGCGATGAGGCGTTTTATAGCTGCTCCAATCTCCAAACTGCCGATATGCCCGATCACCTTACCGAACTCGGTAACTACGCTTTCGCTTTTACAGGTCTGAATCAGATTGATCTGCCCGACAGCGTGAAAAAATTAAGCGGCGGTACGTTCTGCGGCTGCGACAATATTACCGAATTTGTCGTCCCGCAGCAGATGGAAGACCTCGGAAGTCTCGCTTTTATGGGCTGTACCGGGCTTTCTTCCTTCGATGTGGAAGAGGGAAATCTCCACTACTCCGCCAAGGATGGCGTGATTTATAAGGATAACGGCTCGAATCTCTTCCTCTACCCCGCAGGAAATCCGCAGACAGAATTTACTGTCCCCGAAGGCGTGAATATTATCAATGACGGCGCTTTCTTTAAATCGGAACATCTGACACAGGTCAATTTCCCCTCTACACTCCGGTACATCGGGGCGGGCGCATTTGAATACTGCATCGGTCTGAAACATCTCTCGCTCCCCGAAGGTACGGAGCTGATCTACGAAAATGCCTTCGCTGACTGCTCCGAACTCTATGCCGCCGATCTCCCCTCTACCCTCAGAGGGGTCGGAAATTATGCGTTTTATAACTGCCCGAAACTTATGACCGTTACCGTTCCCGCAGGGTGCAGGACGGTCGGGGAAAATGCGTTCGGCTATATCGAACAGGTCGATGCCGAGGGTAATGCTTCTCCCGTGAAATTAAAGGGCTTCAAACAAGTCTCAGGTGGGTTCAGTATCTGGAAAATACTTGCCGTCGTTCTCGGCGTTGCCGCAGGCGGGGCTTTGATCATGTTCCTCGTTTCCGTGATCCGCAAAAATCAGATGACGGCTCAGGAACATGAGGATAATGTCATCGCCGATGAAAATTATACCGGCATTACTCAGGAAACAGACAACAGTGAACAGGAGGATAAATCATGATTTTACTCGATGATCTCAAGCTCGAACTCAACGACTTCCGCAAAGAGCTTGATGAACTGGCTGAAGTTCTCAATATCAGGGTCGCTAAGGAGGAAGTGGAAACACTTCAGGCTCAGGCTACCGCCGAAGGTTTCTGGGACGATCTCGAAAATTCTCAGAAAATCCTGCAAAAAACAAAACAGCTCGAAAATAAGATCGCCGCTTATCAGAAAATGGAAAATAAACTCGAAGACCTCTTTACTATGCTCGAACTCTGCATGGAGGAAGAGGACGAGGAAATGCAGAACGAAATTGTCTCCGAAATGGCGGCGTTCAAACAGGCACTCGAAGATAAGAACCTCGAAACACTCCTCTCCGGTGAGTATGACGGGCATAATGCCATTCTGACTTTCCACCCCGGCGCAGGCGGCACGGAGGCTCAGGATTGGGCGGAAATGCTCTATCGTATGTACAACCGCTGGGCAGAACGTCATAATTTTAAGGTGCAGCTCCTCGATTACCTCGACGGCGATGAGGCAGGTCTGAAAAGCGCTACCATCATGGTCGAGGGCGAAAATGCTTACGGCTATCTGAAATCTGAGGCGGGCGTTCACAGACTTGTCCGTGTCTCGCCGTTCGATGCCTCCGGCAGACGGCAGACTTCATTCGCTGCACTCGAAGTGATGCCCGAAATTGATGAGAATATGGAAGTCGATATCCGCCCCGATGACCTCGAAATGGAAGTGTACCGTTCGTCAGGTGCGGGCGGTCAGAAGGTCAATAAGACTTCTTCTGCCGTGCGCCTCATCCACAAGCCCACAGGTATCGTGGTGAGCTGCCAGACACAGCGCAGTCAGTATCAGAACCGTGATTATGCAATGAAAATGCTCGTCGCAAAACTCGTCGAGATCAAGGAAAGAGAACATCTCGAAAAAATTTCCGATATTAAGGGCGTTCAGAAGGAAATCGGCTGGGGCGCTCAGATCCGTTCTTATGTGTTCATGCCCTACACCCTCGTGAAAGATCACAGAACAGGCTTCGAGAACGGCAATATCACCGCCGTTATGGACGGCGACCTCGACGGCTTCATCCATGCCTACCTCAAGGCAATGTCACACGGTACTTTGCAGAAGTAAGCAGGGGCGCTGCACGGCAGTTGGGGGGCTGCTCGCCCCCCCAAACCCCCCGGCAGGGGGAATGATTCCCCCTGCACCCCTCATCGCTTTTTCTGATGATAACAAGAATAAAAACAAAGCTCCGGAGTTTTTGGCTTCGGAGCTTCGTTTTTAATCGGAATTTTTCTTTTTTGCCGTTTCTTCGGTCTCTTCCTGCTCTTCCGTTTCGTGGATGTCGTCAAGGATGTGCAGCCAGTCGATGGTCAGTGTCTCTGCATCGGCGGGTTTCAGCTTGCGGATGTCCTCAAATTCCTTGCCGATCACTGTCCATGTGTCACCAAGCGTGACATCATGATAACCGTTGTTCTGTATGTCAAATTCTTCTGCCCTGTCCCAGATGTCATTGTACGGCATCTCTCCGTCTTTGTCTTCGTTGTTGTTGAAATTGTAACGCTCCGCACACAGCGGATCCATTGCTTCATAGAAAAAGAAATTGTAGCCCGATCCGCCTCCCATCGTCGAAAAGGCACTCGCTACTTTTCCTGTTTCGGGCTGTATGCACACGTTGCTGTCATCGACGGCGGATCCTTTGTAGGCATCTTCTAACAACAGCTCCGCTTTGTCGTTCTCTGCATCATAATAATAGATCGACATATATACATCATCTAACAGGAACAGCTCCGGTATCTTGTCCGAATCCAGCTTCACAAGCGCATAATAGGCATCCAGATGCTCGGACACGTTGTCCTTTTGCTTCAGAAGGGCGGCGTAACGCTCTGCCCACGGCTCGATCTCGATTGGTTCTGTTTCTGTTTCTTTGTCCTCGGTGTCCTCGTCGGTATCGGAAGTTTCTTTCGTTTCTTTTGTCTCTTTCGGACGGGTCGTTTCTTGTTTTGTTTCGGTTTCTGTCTCCGCTTCGGTTTCCGTTTCCGCTGCGGTCGCTGCCGGTTCGTTATAGTCGGCGGGCGGTACGTTGATCTGCGCACAGCCGCTTACAAGCAGAACCAGCGCTGTCATCGGGAGTATCAGGCGTTTCACAGGCATCATCCTTTCTTTTTTCTATCTTTATGATAGCACGTTTCCTGCGCTTTGTCAAGGTCGAAAAAAGCACATTCCCCCGCAGTGCTGCGCGGGGGATGTGCTGTAGAGTATGTAATAGTATCCGGTTTCCCGGACCCATATTCAGTATACCAGACAAATGCACCGCTGTCAAGCGATCTGACGGTTTCCGACAGCTTTCGACAGAATGTTACATCAGTCCTCTTGGTCTTCGTATCGCTTTGTGGTCGTCTTGGTTGTCGTGGTCGTTGTCTTTCGCTTGTCGGTGCTGCTGCGCCCCGTGCGGTGCGGCTTGCGCGTCTGCGGTACGGTCTCCGGCGGCGGTTCGGTTTCCTTTACTATCATGTTGCCAAGCCGTGTCGCATTCGTCCAGCGGTTTTTGTTCGGCGTGTAGACAGCCCAGAGTATGTCGTTATAATACAGCTCGTCACACTTCGTTTCTTCATTGTACAGTAGCTGCACCTGATAGCGCAGAGGAACATATTTCGGATGTACAGGCATCTTGAAACGGCGGGATACTATGCCCGGTATCAGAATTTCATCTACGCAGAGATTCGCATTGATGGGCGTTGTGATCTGCGTCAGCACGATCTCTTTGTTCGTCTCCGGCAGCTTCGTCGGGATCACTTCCGGAAACTGGAAATTCGTGATCGCATATAACATGATGAGAAACCAGATGCTCACAACCATCACAAAGCTCGCAAGCGCCTTGCGCAATGCCGAATACAGACACACCGTCAGCGCAAGCAGACTGCCCGCAACCATCGTCAGAGGCAGAAATAACTGCGGCAGTTCGTATCCGATGCAGATGCCGAACTGCTCCAGCAGTAACAACAGAAACGCCAGGGCAGCATAAAATCCCGCTACCTCCAGACAGCCCCGTGTGAATCGGGAGATGCGGCGTTCTTCCTCTGCTTCTTCCTCTGCTTCGACTTCTTCCTCTGCTTCGGCTTCTTCTTCCGTTTCTTCGGGTTCTTCGTATTCGTCATCTTCTTCGTATCCGCCGTATACGTCATCATCGTCAGAACTGTCATCTGCATCGTCAGGTGCGTCGGGTTCGGGCGGTTCGGTTTCGGTCAGAATCGCTTCGATCTCTTCTTCCCTCTCTTCGGCGGCTTCTTCCATCAGCAGATCGGGCAGTTCGTCCGCTTCAAGAGGGACTTCTTCCTGTTCCGGAATTGGTTCTGTCGGTTCGGGTTCGGGCGGCGGTGCGGGACTGGCATGGGCGGCGCTGTAGGCGTTCAGCAACGCTTCGATCTCGGCTGCTTTTTCTTTCAGTTTTTTGTCGCTTTCATTCATCGGCGCACCTCCCTTTCTTCTTTTACCTATATAAGCATACCATAACCAGCCAAAAAAGTCAAGTGGATGCCGCAAATCTTTCGGCGGTAATGCTTGACATTCCTGCTAAAGTATGGTATGCTGAAAGTATCTTTGAATATTCCGGAGGTAACTGCTATGGCTAATACTGAAATGATCGTCGAACCCTCGCTTGACCGTGAGGACGTGCTGAAACAGATCGCTGAAAAATGTCCCGGCGGCGTACAGGTCGGGGAATGGCTCCTCTATAAGGAACATGACCTGCGTGTGACAGTCGATTTCGGCACGATGCAGTCCAATAAAGAACAGACCGTCTGGTCCGTTCAGCTCCTCCTCATTGCTGACCACCCGTTCTTTGATGAGGAGCTGGTCGAATCCCTTGTCGGGGTCGGCGGAAATCCCGATCACGCAATCCGCAATGCGGTCGATAATATCTGCACGGCAATTCTTCCCTGCATTATCACGGCGTTCGGGTGTCAGAACAATGAGATCATGGAAGCCGATGTCATGGGCGAAAAACATCGCTTCCGTATCCCGTGCAGCCGTGCCAGTCAACACGCCGGCGGCAGCCAGCCTACTGACCTCTGGGAGATCGTTAAGGGTACGCTGCCGCAATATCTCGGCACCAAACGCTGCTACTGGATCAAACTGTTCTCTGCCTGCATTGACGGCGTGCCAAACTGTGAGGCACGCATCAACGGCGAGGTCTACCCCGATCTCACCGATCTGCTCTATCAGGATGCCGTGAAACATCGGAACGAAAAAGGCTATCTCTCCGATAAGGTCTTTGTTGTCCTCGTGCAGGAAGAGGAAACCTGCAAGCCCTGCCCCTTTACCAAACAGGAAGTCGGCGAAATGACCTTCAAGGCGCTGCGGCTGTATCAGAATATCATTGACGAAAAATCTGCACAGGAAACACAGCGGCTCATTGTCTCCCTCGCCCCTACGAAAAATCTCGGTCTCGAATTGCTCGCCTTCATTCCCGAAGAGTTCGCACGGCAGGTCGTGCAGTATCGGGATAATGATTCCCTGATGCCCGTCATTGACCGCGGAAAACCCGAATTTGTTCTCAAAAAATCACAGGTGCGCAGCTACGGCTATATTGCAGATGCCGTGACACAGTTCCTGCATAAGCAAAATCCTAAAAAAGAGGAAATCAAACAGGTCTTAGCCGTTTCCGGTAAGTTCCATGCACTCTCCGAAGCACTCGATAACGGCGCTAAACTCGAAGATCTGAAATTCTCTCCCCTCGTGTATTTCGTCGGTCAGGATTATAAGGTGTGGTAAGCGCATTTCTGTTGTTTGGTGAACAAAAAATGAAAGAATATTACAAAACAAATACAAATCCTTCGTGAAATCTGACGGAAAAGCGGATAAAGGTTGACATTTCACCCGAAAACTGATACAATAGATAAGAGAGACTTGCGGGGGGAAGTATGCCCTGTTGCCAATTTTGCGAAGAAAGGAGAATGCCCTGTGGGAGAAAGACGGCTTTGTTACGGCTGTATGGATTTTAAATCCTCCGATGATGCCATCTGCCCGTTCTGCGGTTATGCGGACGATACCCCCTTTGACCCGAATTATATCGAGCCGGGCACCATTCTGAGCGAAAAATATGTCATCGGTTCTATGATCGGTGCTAACAGTGAGGGCGCTACCTATATCGGCTATAATCAGTCCATCGGCTGCCGCGTCCTCATCCGTGAGTATATGCCCCAGGGACTTTGCTCCCGTGTGCGAGGTAAGTCCACGATCAGCGTTGACCCGAAATGCGTCGTGCAGTATAAGGCGATGATGTCCGAATTCGCTGACCTCAATAAAAGCCTTGCCCATATGCGCAATGTCGCTCATATCAATCCGACACTTGATCTCTTTACTGCCAATAATACAACATATGCCGTTTCTGAATACCTCGAAGGTATCACCCTTGTCGATTACCTCAAGGAAAATGCCGGGGAACTTACATGGAAACAAGTTTCGGAAATGTTCCCGACATTCTTTACGACCCTCTCTTTGCTTCACAATAACGGCATTATTCATCGTGCCATCAGTCCGGAGACAATTTATGTCACCGAACGTAATGTCCTGCGCCTGTGCGCTTTCAGCATCTCTGACGTGCGTACCGTGCAGTCGGAACTGCCCTGCGAGATCTTTCACGGCTACGCTGCACCCGAACAGTATGCCGCCAATACTCGTCAGGGGACATGGACCGATGTCTACGGCATCTGCGCTGTGCTGTATCGCATTCTCACCGGCTGCAAGCCCACAGATGCACCCAGCCGTATGCAGAATGATAACCTCTGCGCTCCCCATGAGATGAATCCCAATATCCCAAAACACGTCTCCCGTGTCATTATGCGGGGTCTGAGTCTCTATTCCGATGACCGTATCAAAACCGTCACGGAACTGGTTACGGAGCTGTTCGATCAGCCCGAAGAACCCGAAATCCCTAAACCCATTCCCCCCGAAAATCCCCAGCGGGCAAAACATCGTGCCGCTTCTCAGCAGGATAACCGCCGCAGACAGCCACAGTTCCGTGATTACGATGAGGGCGGCTATGAGGACGGCAGCGGCGATAGCTTCATTGACCGCATCAAGATTCCGCTGATCGTCGGCGTGCTTCTCATATGCGTACTGCTCGTTATCGCGATTATCGTGATGAATCTGCTCGACATGAATCCGCCTCCGCAGGAACCTGCGGTCGTTCACATCGAAACTACTGTCAGCACCACAAACGTTCCCGATGTCGTCACAGAAACAAATCCGCCTATGCCGACACTCGACCCCGAATTCGACAGCACGATTCCCGATCTCATCGGTAAGAATTTCGAGATGAAAAAACAACAGCTCGAAACCGACGGCTGGCTCTACCTCGAAGCAGAATATGAGTACAGTGACGACTACAAGGCAGGCGTGATCATGGGGCAGAGTAAACCCAAGGGAACGCCCTTCAAAAGCGGTTCGACCATTAAAGTGACCGTCAGCAAAGGTCCTTCTTCCATTAAACTGCCCGACTATAAGGGCAAAACCCTTAAACAGTATGAGGCGGAACTCGAAGAACTCGGTCTGACGAATTATAATACCGAGGCTGTCGTCAATTATAAGTATGATAATAATACCGTCATCGAACTCAGCCGCGATGCAGGCGAACGCTTTGAACTCGACGGTACGGAAACACTCAAGATCTATTACGTCAATAATCCGCCCAAACAACAGCAGACCCGCGAAACCTATGAGGAACTGCCTGACCCCACTTTTGAAGAGCTTGACCCGCCCGATTTCTTCGGGGACGACGGCGAAACAGAACCGCTCTATGAGAGCGTCGAAGATCCGCCTCCCCCTCCCCAGGAGGACGAGCCTGTCGTGGAAATCCACGGCGATGAGGGTCCGCCTATGGTGCCTGTTGAATAGCGAGTCTTTGGGGGGCTACTCGCCCCCCACCCCCCCCTCGGCAGGGCGGTGACCGCCCTGCACCCGCATCGTTTTTGTATATCTTGACAATTTGCGCTCATTTTACAGTATGAAAGCCTCCGAATGATTCATTCGGAGGCTTTTTGCTTTATTCTTCTGTGTCTGTGTCTGTTTCCATGCCATCGGGAAGGTCGCTGTCTAATGAGGCATCCGGATCACCGTCACGGTAGACGGAATCAATGTCCAGATATTCTTCCAGCGCTAAATCCTGTTCGTGGATGATCGCTGCGTGTTCACGCCCCACATAGCGGATGTGCCACGACTCGTAATTGTAACCCGTGATCTTTTCCTTGCCCTTCGGATAACGGATGATGAATCCGTATTTGTAACAGTTCGCTGCAAGCCATTTGCCTTCCGGCGTGTCCGCAAAATGCTCGTTGTCAATGCTGTTGCAGTCGATCGTGTAGCCCGTCTGATGCTCCGAATGTCCGGGGCGTGCAGACCATGTATCCGCATAGGCTTTGCTGTAACCGCTGACCATGCTGTTGTAACACTTCACCTGAAATGCATAATCACGATAGCCCGAACCTTCGTATATGTTCAGTCCCTGCCCCTTCGCCGCAAGACTTAATGCGTCAAATGCTTCCTTCGTCACTGGCAACAGCCCCGGATCATAGTCCTCCGGCAGCGCATAGCTCTTGTTGGCTACCAGTATCCCGTCTACATAGGTACAGCCCGCTATCGTTATCAGCTCACGCACCGTGACGGGGATCTCCAGTGTCTCTTCACCATAGCTTGCATATACGTTGCACGAGCCTTTCTGTAATCCCGTGACCGTGCCGTCCGGCTCAATGTCGATCATGTCCGGATTGTTGGTGGACCATTCTACCTGATCGGCTGTCACGTTGTTCGACAGGATCAGCGGTATCTGCTTGGTATGCCCCACACGAAGATACAGGTACGGCTGCTTGACGTGCAGCGTGCCTCCCTCCGAAGATCGGCGGTGAATCGGAACGGTCGGAGTGACCGCCATGCTCTCGGATATGATCGGCTCGGAAATTGGAATCGTTTCGATCACCGGCAGGAGTTCTGTGCTTTCGGTGTTCTCTCCCGTTTCCGCTGATGCGTCTACGATCACCGGAATGTCTCCCGTGCCTGTCGGAATCGTCTGCCTCTGACGTATGCCCGTCACGATCTTCACAACGGCAAATATAATGATGCTCATAAGCAGGAGTATCAGCAGCAGATAACGGATCCTGCGCTTCGCACCTCGTCTCCGAATCTCAGCATAAGTCATAAAATGCCTCTTTTCCTATCTGTCGGTCATTGACCGGCTGTGCTGTAATTGGAATCAATTTATTATACCACAAAATCAGGGATTTGTCACCCCCATTTCACAAATTTTCATTGACAAATTACGACAATGCATAATATAGCAAAAAAATATCCACTGATTTTGTGTATTCCTACAAATGTGCTTTTTTTCTCCAATCTTTTTCCGCTTCAGTTGTTATAGTAGGTGAAAGACATCCATTGAGAGGGGTACACTGTGAAATATGAAAGGTGTCCTATGAAAGGTGTTGGAGAGCTTCTCCGGATACTGCACTGTCCGGAGATGCATCGCTCCGGATCGTCTTGTGATGGTATGGATATGGATATGGATGGTCTTGAAAGGTGTGATGGCAGTGTGAAGAGCGGGGAATCCGCCCCCGCTCCGACCTCTGCCGCTTGGATTTGCTTTTATCAGAACAGTTTGTTCATTTTCCTTTCTGCGTCCCCCCTGCTTGTGCGGCAGGGGGGTTATGCGTTTTTTCCACGAAAACGGGTGCGGAGTTGTTCTCCGCACCCTGCTTGTTATTTATACTTCTGCGACTGCATCACCGCA
>JAILPP010000139.1 GCA_024699425.1 Oscillospiraceae bacterium
TCTCCTGCCCGAATGTCAAGCAGGGCGGTGCGGCGTTCGGCACTTCCTGCACCATGGCAGAACAGGTGACGGCTGCCGTCCGTAAGGCAACAACCAAGCCGCTTGTAGTCAAGCTCTCACCGAATGTGACAAGCATCACCGACATTGCCAAAGCCGTTGAAGCGGCGGGTGCAGATGCAGTCTCCCTCATCAACACACTGCTCGGAATGCGCATCGACATCAGAACACGCCGCCCGATCCTGCATAATAATGTCGGCGGATTGTCCGGTCCTGCGATCTTTCCCGTTGCTGTCCGTATGGTGTGGCAGGTGGCAAATGCTGTCAGCCTCCCTGTCATCGGCATGGGCGGCGTGACAACCGGTGAAGATGCCGTTGAACTGATGGAAGCAGGCGCATCTGCCGTTCAGGTCGGCATGGCGTGCTTTACAGACCCGCTTGCACCTTTGAAGATCATTGACGGGATGAATGCGTTCCTCGATGCGCAGGGCATTTCCTCCGTGCGTGAGATCATCGGCACAGTACAGCCGTGGTGAACCTATGAAGATCATGGCTGTGGATTTCGGGGACTCCCGCACGGGACTCGCCATCTGCGACAAGGCGGAATTTCTCGCCTCGCCCCTGACGGTCGTGCAGGAAAAGCATTTTGAACGCTGCGCACAGGCAGTTGCCGCCCACGCTAAAGAACAGCGTGCGGAACTGATCGTGGTGGGTTACCCGAAGAATATGAACAATACAGTCGGAGAACGTGCCGAAAAATGCAAGGCTTTTGCGGATCGTCTGCACGAACTGACCGACCTCGAATGCGTGATGTGGGACGAACGTTCCACAACGGTTCTTGCACATAATTACCTCAATACCACCAACACACGGGGCAAGAAACGGAAAGCGGTCGTGGATGCCGTGGCTGCTGTCATCATTCTGGAAAGCTATCTCGGCTATCGGAAAAATAAGGCAGCGCAGACCTGACTGCAGATGAAAAAAGCGGGGCGAAACCGCCCCGCTTCTTTCATTTCAGTGCATCTGTCATATCGGAAAGCGCATCTCCGGCTGCTTTGAGCATCTTACCGGCTTTGCGCTTGAGAGAGCGTTTTTTCCTGTCTCTGGTATTGATGAGCATAAAGCACGCTGCACCGACCGATGCACCGACAGATATGCCCTTGACAATAGCGTTCCAGCTCACATCCATCACCTCCCTTGCAGTGAACTGCAAACGTAGTATACCCCGGAATCCGTGTAAGATTCCGCAAACCGACCGGAAAGGATACCCATTATGCCAAAGCTACACATCGTTCTCTGCGAGCCGCAGATACCGCAGAATACAGGCAATATTTCCCGCACCTGCGCTGTGACGGGCGCTGTGCTGCATCTGATTAAACCCTACGGTTTCCACATCACGGACAAAAATTTAAAACGTGCAGGACTGGATTACTGGGATAAACTGGAAATTCTGGAATATGACAGTCTTGATGACTTTACAGAACAGCACCGTGACGATTGCATCTACTACTTTACCACCAAGGCAAGAACCTGTCACAGCGATACAGAGTATCCGCAGGACAGGGATGTTTTTCTGATGTTCGGTCGGGAAGATGCGGGACTTCCGGAAGAACTGCTTGTGCAGCACCCGCATACCTGTGTCCGCATTCCCATGCGCCCGACACTGCGGAGTCTGAACCTGTCCAATTCCGTGGCGATCGCAGCCTATGAAGTGCTTCGGCAATGGGATTATCCGGATATGACAGCACAGGGAAATCTGACACGGTATGAATGGGAGTGAGACAATGCGTTATGATCTGCTGATTATCGGCGGCGGGGCATCGGGACTTGCAGCGGCTGTCACGGCAAAGGCATTCGGCGCAGACAGAATTGCCGTTCTGGAAAAACAGCCACGTGTCGGGAAAAAGATTCTTGCCACAGGAAACGGCAGGTGCAATCTCAGTCATATGCCCGTTACAGCCGATGATTTCCGCGGAAGCGTGGACACTGCACCGATTCTGGAACGG
The DNA here is from genome assembly GCA_024699425.1 of Oscillospiraceae bacterium. Classification (GTDB taxonomy): domain Bacteria; phylum Bacillota; class Clostridia; order Oscillospirales; family Ruminococcaceae; genus UBA3855. The sequence goes on from JAILPP010000139.1 coordinate 2,004, forward strand.
TTCGGGGATGTCGGAGCATTTTTTGAAAATCTCGGTCTGTATACCCGCACAGACCCTGCGGGGCGGATGTACCCGTACAGCATGAACGCCGCTTCTGTTCTCGATGCGTTCCGTATGCGGATGCGTGAAGATGTCACAGCAGAATTCTGCAACACGGAAATTCTCTCTCTGCGCTGTGAAAACGGTCTGTGGCACGCAAGATCGGCGGAAACGGATTATACAGCCCGCTTTGTGATCTTCGCCGCAGGGGGATATGCCGCCCCGAAACTCGGCACGGACGGCAGTGCGTGGAAATTGCTGAAAAAGCTCGGTATCCCGCTGATTCCACCGTCACCGAATCTTTGCCCCGTGCTGTCCGATGCCAAACTCCTGCGCCCGCTGAAAGGACTTCGTGTCAAGGGAGAAGTCACGCTCTACGACAAAGATGATGCAGTCCGTACCGAGGAGGGAGAAGTGCAGTTTACTGAAAAGACGCTCTCAGGTATCTGCGTTTTTAATTTATCGGGTCTGATCGACACAGAGCGTTTTTCGGATTATTTCCTGCTGTTTGACCCTGTTCCGGACATCGGGAACGATCTGGAAAATGTCCTCTACACTTTGCAGGGAACACGCTGCGGTATGACCTGTGAGGAAATGCTGACAGGACTGCTTCCAAAACCGCTGATCCGTCTGATCCTGCTCAATGCCCGCATTTCCCCAGACTATCCCTGTGCAGAACTCAGCGGACGTGAGATTCGGCTGCTTGCCGTTGCAGTGCGGAGTCTGCATTTTCCCGTGCGTGGACTTGCAGGCTATGAACAGGCGCAGTCCACACGGGGCGGCGTTCCCGGAACGACTCTGGATGCCGATTTACAGGTAAAGGGGCATCCCGGACTGTACGTCACGGGAGAAGCCGCAGATGTCCATGCGTACTGCGGCGGCTATCATCTGCACTGGTGCTGGGCAAGCGGTTATGCGGCAGCCGCAGCCATCGGAAAAAAACTCTACCTGAGCGGTTGACAGGACATTGGAGGGGCTACTCGCCCCTCCAAACCACCCTCGGCAGGGCGGTGACCGCCCTGCACCCGCATCGCTTTTTATATTTTGACAATCTGCGCTCATTTATAGTTGCATAATGGAAAGGAACAGCTCATGATACGCATACAGAATATCCGTCTCCCGCTGGATTATACAGAGGACACACTTTGTCGTGCAGCAGGTCAGAAACTGCACATCCCGTTTGAAAAACTGAAATCCGTAAAACTCCGAAAGCGTTCTGTCGATGCACGAAAACGGGATGCCGTCATTTTTCTAGCAACGCTCGATGTCAAAGCGGACGGGGAGAGCAAGATCCTCTCCAAGCTGAAAAAGGACAGGGACATTTCTCTTGTCACGGAAAAGCCCTACCGTGTTCCGATCTGCAAATCGCAGGAACGTCCTGTCGTGGTCGGATTCGGACCTGGCGGTATGTTTGCCGCCTTCGTCCTTGCCAGAGCAGGACTTCGCCCGATCGTTCTGGAACGTGGAAAACCCGTGGAAGAACGCATTGCCGATGTGCAGCAATTCCGTACAACAGGCATTCTGGATACGGAAAGCAACATCCAGTTCGGGGAAGGTGGTGCGGGAACGTTCTCGGACGGAAAACTCAACACCGGTATTAAAGACCCGCATATCCGCTTTGTACTGGAAACATTTGTACAATGCGGCGCACCGCAGGAAATTCTCTGGCAGGCAAAACCGCACATCGGCACGGACAAACTCACCGTGACCGTCACCACCATGCGGAAGCTGATTGAACGCATGGGAGGAGAAGTGCGGTTCGGGGCGAAAATGACAGGATTTGTGCAGGAGAACGGCACATTGCAGGCAGTCCGCTATACGCAGAACGGAGAAAGCAAAGAAATGCCCTGCCGTCATGCCGTCTTTGCGCTCGGACACAGCGCCCGTGACACGCTCGAAGCACTGCACAGACAGGGGATGTCTCTTGTGCAGAAACCTTTTGCCATGGGTGTGCGCATTGAACATTTGCAGGAACAGATCAACCGTGTACTGTATGGAAAATTCCGGAATCATCCGTCACTTGGGGCTGCGGATTATAAACTTGCCGTTCATCTGAAAAACGGGCGCAGTCTTTACACGTTCTGTATGTGTCCGGGCGGTGAGGTCGTGGCAGCAGCGTCCGAAGCGGGACGGCTCTGCACCAACGGCATGAGCAATTTCGCCCGTGACGGCAGAAATGCCAACAGTGCTTTGCTGGTCGGCGTTTCCCCCTCTGATTTCGGAAGTGAACATCCGCTTGCGGGGATGTACTTACAGCGTGAGATCGAAGAAAAAGCATTTCTTGCCGGCGGCGGTGCATTCAGAGCGCCTGTCATCCGTGTCGGGGATTTCCTGAAAAAACAAAATTCCAAAGCCTTCGGAAAAGTCAGACCGTCCTATACACCCGGAACCTCCTTTGCCTCTCCCGATGCCTATCTGCCACAGTTCATCTGTGAGACACTCCGTCTGGGCATTCCCGAAATGGAAAAGCGCCTGCACGGATTTGCAGACCCCGATGCGCTCCTGACGGGTGTGGAAGCCCGCAGTTCCTCACCTGTCCGCATGGTGCGCGGGGAGGGACTTTGCAGCGACGGCTGTGACGGAATCTATCCCTGCGGAGAGGGCGCAGGCTATGCGGGCGGCATTACATCTGCGGCGGTGGACGGCATCCGCTGCGCTGAAGTCATCATCAACAGACTGGGAGGAAAACGATGAACGAACTGACCGACATCGGCTATGTGAAAGCACTTCTGGAACGTCACGGATTTTCATTTTCCAAGGCACTGGGACAGAATTTTCTGGTGAATCCTACCGTTTGTCCCCGCATTGCAGAGCTGGGGAACGCTGCACCCGGATGGGGCATTCTGGAGATCGGCACGGGCATCGGTACACTGACCAAAGAACTTGCCAAACGTGCGGACAAGGTATGCGCCATTGAGCTTGACCAGCGCCTGTTTCCCATTCTGGAGGAAACACTGTCAGAATTTGACAATGTGAAAATTTTCCATGGCGATGCCATGAAATATGATCTTGCCGGACTCCTTGCGGAGGAATTTTCAGGCTTGCGTGTAGCCGTCTGTGCCAATCTTCCGTATTATATCACATCGCCGCTTATCATGCGCCTGCTCGAAGAAAAACTGCCGATCGAAACGATCACTGTTATGGTGCAGAAAGAAGCCGCACAACGCATGTGCGCTCCGATCGGCTCACGGGAAAGCGGGGCAGTTTCCGTGGCAGTCGCCTATTACGGCGAAGCGGAAAAACTGTTTGATGTGTCAAGAGGGAGCTTTATGCCTGCCCCC
>JAILPP010000140.1 GCA_024699425.1 Oscillospiraceae bacterium
CGCGAAGCGGTCAATGCGTTTGGTGATGATGTGAAATTGCAGATCCTGCCGTTCCCGGATCATATCCCAGCAACCCTGCCGCCACTCGTCCGCCTCTTCCAAAAAGAAATCTGATGTCATGCATGTGAATACAACGCCGTCATCCGGTGGCAGTTTGTACGCGCCCTGACGGTTCTTTTTGCGTGGAAGGTCATAGTCACCCGTTTTGGTGACAACAGACGCATCCTTCCCGATGCTCTCATCCCGCCTGTAAACGTAGCAATTCGCACAGCCGGGACTGATTTTGTGGCAGCCGTGCCACGGATTCCAGATGGACATGGAACTTTCTCCCCTTTTGTCACTTCCGACGGATCACCAGCAGCTTGTTGGCATTCTTCTGAAATTCATAGCCAGTCTGCCGGATCTGCACCTCATATTCCGTGCTGAAATGTCCGATCACATCACTTGTCAGCTGAGACGCATTGCTGTCCAGATCACACAGCGGGAAAATGCGGACTTCCTTGCAGACACGGAGCATCTCTGAAATCGCTGCGATATAAAAACCCAGCCCGAGAGCCGTATACAGCAGCAGAAAATGCGAACTCAGACCGATGTCGAAGCTGGCGTCCGGATACGGCAATTTCTCCGGCAGTTCATGGCAGATATAACGTCCCTGCTGATTTCCAAGCTCATAATCGAAAAGGAATTCGCGCATGGCGCCCATTCTGACTGCTTCCAGCTCGTCCAGAGAGGTGATCTGCGTCCAGACGTAGTTTTCCATATTCTCCGCCATCTGCTGCATGACGATCCCGAGCACTTCCTCGATGCGCTGCGCAAGCTGCTCCTTCGTGAAACCATAAATCGGGTCGAAAGATGTGATATGCCATCCTGCCGCATTCGCCTCATGGTTGAAGCTCGCCGGACCGTCGCCGAAGCCTGCAATTTTCTTGTTTTTGTCCTCATCCGTGAGCAGGAACATGGAACGGTATTCCGCCATTGTTCTGCCCCACGGTACAACACTACTCAATTGAAATGCCATCATTGTCCTCCTGGATGTCGATGATCGGTTCAGAACGTATCCGGAAACTCAAAGCGTTTGATGACAGTCTCCGTCACATATTGTTCTTTCAGTTTTCCAAGTTTCTGGAAATGTTCAGTCTGTGCATGAATCTGCACCGCTTCCGGAGATGTCCAGATCTCCAGCAGCAGGAGTTCATTTTCGTTTTCCGGGTTGAAATAATACTCGTATTTTTCGTTGCCGGATTCCGCACGGGATGCTGCCGGGATACCGCTTTCCTGCAAAGCAAGATAGAATGCATCGCGCATACCGTCCTTGACCGTGTAGTGTACTTCTACAAATCTTTTCATGTGTTTTCTCCTTTTCATCGGATACTAAAAGAATTATATCACAAATTATTGCATGTTGCAAGCCTATTTTACCAAATACATCATTTTCAGTCTTTGCGCCTCATTGGAATCAAAACCGAATTTCTGATAAAATGGGATCTTGTCAGTCATTGCACAAAGCTCCACAAAGATCTCTGTCCCCTTCACACCATGATCATTGATAAACTTCAGCAATTCGTTGATGAGCATACGCCCGATCCCCTTCCCCTGATATTCCGGTCTGACAACCACATCCTTGATGTAGTAGCAAAGCCCCATATCGCCGTTCATTCTTGCCATGGCAACGATCGTATCGCCGTCAAAAATGGATACACGGAATAATGTGTGCTCCATCGCAAGCCTTGTCTGTTCTAACGTCGGTCCCTGCCCCCAGACAGTTTCCCAAAGTGTTATAAACTCCTCAGCACTCAATGTATTGTATTGGATGGTTAACTCGTTCATGTCCTTACCTCCTGTTTGATGATTAGAAACAAATCATTTCCGCCCCGATGTTCTCCCGAAACCGTACATCATGCTCCGCGAACAGCATCGTCGGGCGGTAATCAGCCAGCAGCGTCTCGATCTGCATCCGTGAGAAAATGTCGATGAAATTCAGCGGTTCATCCCAGATGTAGAGATGCGCCGGTGTCAGCAGACTTGCCGCAAGCAGGACTTTTTTCTTCTGCCCTGCGGAGTAGTCCGAAATGTCCTT
>JAILPP010000056.1 GCA_024699425.1 Oscillospiraceae bacterium
ACCCGCCGCGGTATGAGAGGGGACGATTCCGAAAAAATAACCGATCTCCACGAACGGAAATGTCACCAGCAGGCTCAGAAAGAAATTCTGAAAACGAACGGCGGAATAAACGATCAGCCATGTGACAGGCACCATTGCAAAACAAAGGGACATGGTTGCCGAATGTACAGGATCATAGGCGGGATCTGTTGTGAAATACTGCCAGTCCGTGAAATAAATCGTCTGATATACGGCGTTCATCAGGTGCATCATCCCCGCTGCAAGCGCCTCACGCTTCCAGTAGAAGAAGATCGCATACAAGAGCAGCAGCAGCAGCAGCGTGTAATGGGTCTGATCGGGAAGTGATGCATGAACCGCAAAGAAGAGCAGAACAACGATTGAAAACAAAAGTACTGCCCCGACATTGCAAAGCGGTGCAAACATGGTCAGGAACGTCATCAGGAGACTTACCGTTCCGATTACGGCAAGCGCCGTCAGTTCCCAACGGATCCGATTCGGACGCTTCTCCTGTAAAGTCATGGTGAGCTTCTTCCGGATATGGATACCGCCCTGCGGCATAATAGGTCTGTTCTTCAAAAACTCACCGTCCTTGCTTTTATACATAAATGAGCATTCTTAGCAAAGTATACAAGGGTGCGGGCTGGTGTTGGGGGGCTACTCGCCCCCCACCCCCCCTCGGCAGGGCGGTGATCGCCCCGCACCCGCATCGCTTTTATACTCGCTCATTTATAGTTTTATACAATAATGCGTTCTGTTCGCAGGGAATCTGCCGAAACGGTCATGATGTCGGTCTGCTCCGAACTTTGCGCCGTGCTTTTGCCGATCAGAAGCATTGTGCGGTGATTGGCAGTGACCGACCGTTCCAGAATGCCGAGCATCTGCGTTTCGGACAGATTGGTCAGCAGTATTGCCGAGGAAAAAACTTCCGTGCCGAGCGTGTAGCGTATCGCCGTTTCCTCACTGCCCATCACATAGACCGCCTGAAACAGCGCACGGAATGCCTCATGCAGTGTGCTTTCATCGGTAACGGAAAAGCGCTCTGCTTCGTCCTTTTCAGAATGATACCATGCGATCGTACAGGGATGCTGTGCCGCCGTGAGCTGTAAGGCGATGGAATAGAGCATCGTAAACAGCGCATTCGCCTCATGATTTTCTCCCTCCTGACGGGAGGGCGGACAGTATTCCACAAGAAGCAGTGTATTTTTGTCAACAGGTGCGCCGAATTCTTTCAGATACAGCATATCCGAACGGAAACTGAGTTTCCAGTGAATCCGGCTCACAGGGTCGCCCGGCTGATATTCCCGTATGCCGAACAGCTCCGAGGGGTCATCACCCGGCTTATCGGCATAGCTGTCACTTTCCGGATTTTCAACGGGCGGTGCAGATGCCTCCAACGGCAATTCCACAGGTTTCGGCAGGAACAGAAGCGGCAGACTTTTTTTACTTTTGCGGATATTGGTGTGAAACAGCCGCAGCATATCATACATACGCAGACTGACGATCTCCACGTTCACAATCCCGCAGTAGTCCGCACTGATCTGCAAGCTCAGGCGGGTGCTGTTCTTTGCCTGCAAGGGAAAATGGATCTTTACCGTTTCCCGCCCCGCCTCAAAACCATGCGTGACCCGCAGTTGGACCGTCCCTTTCGGAAACGCAAACGGACTGCGGTTTTCGATCACAACGGTCACAGGGATACTTCCGCCCGCGCTGCATACTTCGGTCGGACTTTCAAGATGTGCGTCCGAGGTGAAGTGCAGCCAGATCAGACCTGCTTTCAGAAACAGCGGCATCAGCAAAGCACAGATCAGAAGCACAAGCGGCAGATAATCAATGTACAACACATAGAAACACACAAGCCCCGCTAATATGGCTGCATAGAGCAGCTTATATCTCAGCATCAGTCTGACCAGGGGAGAGGCGTTGTGCGCAGAATTTCTGCAATGACCTGCCCCGTTTCCTCTGTACCGCCCGCTGTTCCGTGCAGAAGAATGCGGTGGCGGAATACATCTCCGCACACATAATGAATATCATCGGGCAGCAGATAATCCCGTCCCTGCGCATAGGCGGAAGCCTTCGCAAGCTGCATCAGCGCAAGCGAACCGCGGGGACTGATTCCCAGCTTGACACTGCTGTGCTGTCTTGTGGCATTGGTCAGCGCTACCACATATTCATACAGCGTATCACTGACGTAGATATTTTCCACTTCCTCACGCATACGGAGCAGCGCTTCCGTTCCCGCAACGGGAATGACCTGATCGAGGGGATTGCCTGTTCTGCGTGCTTTCAGAAGTGCAACCTCGTGTTCGGCATCGGGATAGCCGAGAGAGAGCCGCACCATAAAGCGGTCAAGCTGGGATTCGGGCAGGCGCTGCGTTCCGACACAGGTGATCGGGTTCTGCGTGGCGATTACGATATGGGGCTTCGGCAGGGGGTGTGTTACGCCGTCCACCGTTACAGCGCCCTCCTCCATCAGTTCAAGCAGGGCGCTCTGGGTCTTGCTCGAAGTGCGGTTGATCTCATCGGCAAGCAGCAGATGACAGAACGCTGCCCCCTTGCGGAATACAAAGCTGTCCGTTTCCTTGCGGTACAGATTGAAGCCGACCACATCTGTCGGCAGAACGTCAGGTGTGAACTGAATGCGCTTGCAGGAAAGGGAAAGCGTTTTGGAGAGGGCGAGGG
>JAILPP010000046.1 GCA_024699425.1 Oscillospiraceae bacterium
GACGCAAACTGTAACATATACGAAAGCGATGCGGGTGCAGGGCGGCCACCGCCCGGCCGAGGGGGTTTGGGGGGCGAGTAGCCCCCCAATACCAGCACGCCACCTTTGTAGTTTGCAGTGCGATTACTTCCGAAAGGAGCAGAGCTGTGTCCTATTTCCAGAGCCTCCGTCATAAGGAGGCAGAACGCTTCTATCGCTGGCGGGGTAGGCTCCTGCACAGCCTTTTTCATATTTTACTGCAATTCCGTCTTTTGCTCCGCTGGGTGCTGCTTGCGCTGATTCTGGGCAGCGTTCTCGGCGTGATCGGAACGCTGTTCGTCTGGTGCATCGGCATCGGCACAGAATACCGTGAAGCGCATCAATGGTGCTATCTCCTGCTCCCCGTGGGCGGCTGTGCTATTGTCTTTCTCTACCGCATCACCAGAGACAGACACGACAAAGGCACCAACATGGTCATCGCTTCCCTGCGCTCGGAAGCACAGCTCCCCGTGCAGATGGCTCCTCTCATCTTCGTGACCACGATCATCACGCACTTTGTCGGCGGAAGTGCAGGACGTGAAGGCGCTGCACTCCAGCTCGGCGGCAGTCTCGGTGACTTGTTCTGCCGTATGCTTCACCTGCGGGAAAAAGATAAGCGTACTTTCATCATCAGCGGCATGAGTGCGGCATTTTCGGCTATTTTCCGTACTCCCGTTGCCGCTTCGATCTTTGCAATGGAAGTCGGCTGTGTCGGCACGATGCAGTATTCCGCACTTGTTCCTGCGGTCATCGCTTCCCTGACGGCTTCCTATGTTGCAGGGAAACTCGGTCTGCCCCTCGCCCGCTATCATGTCACCGCCGTCCCCGAACTGAATCTCCTGAACGCTGCCAAAATTCTCCTGCTCGGCATCTGCTGCGCTCTCATCAGCATTCTGTTCTGTGTCGTACTTCACCGCACGGAACACAAAATGCGCTACAGAATTCAGAATCCGTACCTGCGCATTCTGCTGGCAAGCGGTATCCTGCTCCTGCTCGGAATTATCCTGCACACGGAAGATTACTTCGGCATCGGCGGTCACGTCATCAGCAATGCAATTCACGGTGAGGCGCACTGGTATGCTTTTCTTTTGAAAATGCTCTTTACTGCCGTCACGCTCGGCGGCGGTTTCAAAGGCGGTGAGATCGTCCCTTCGTTCTTCATCGGTGCAACGTTCGGGTGCGTGTTCGGTCATGCGGCGGGGCTGTCGCCTTCCCTGTGTGCGGCGGTCGGCATGATCGCCCTGTTCTGCGGCGTGACGAACTGCCCGCTTGCCTCGCTCTTCATCTCGGCGGAACTCTTCGGGTTAAACTGCGTTCCCTACTGCCTGCTCGTCATTGCGGTCAGCTACCTGCTTTCGGGCTACTACGGGCTTTATAAAACGCAGCGGTTCTATTATTCCAAGTTTGCCAATGAGCAGGTACATCATAACACAAAATCATAAAGGCGGTGGTTTTCTGTGATACAGGGTCTTTTGTTCGATATGGACGGGCTGATGCTCGATACCGAAAAACTCCTCGCCCGCTTCTGGATGCAGGCGGCGCATGAGGCGGGGTTTCCCATGACATTTGAACACGTTCTGGGAATCCGCAGCCTTGCCGCCGTCTTTGCCAAGCCGAAACTCAAAGGCATTTTCGGAGAGGCGTTCGACTATGAGCGTATCCGTGCAAGACGGCGGGAACTGACTGCCGAACATATCGCAAAGTACGGCATTGAAGTCAAGCCCGGTCTGCATGAACTGCTCGGATTTGCAAAGGAAAACGGCATCCGCATGGCTGTCACCACGGCGACCGACCGCGAACGTGCGGAAGAATATCTCCGCAAAGCCGATGTGCATGATCTGTTTGATGCCTTTGTGTGCGGCGATATGGTCACAAAGGGAAAGCCCGACCCTGAGATCTACCTGACCGCCTCCCGTGAACTCGGACTGGAACCATCTGTCTGCATGGCGCTGGAAGATTCGCCCAACGGAATCCGTTCAGCATATGCGGCAGGCTGCAAAGCCGTCATGATACCCGATCTTTCCCAGCCCGAAGAGGAACTGAAACCGCTGCTTTATGCCTGTGTACCGACACTTGCGGACGTGATACCGCTGCTGAAAGGAGAGGGTTCCCATCGCTAAACCGAATGATTTCGATATTCCGAGACTGTTTTATTTTATCAGCGGCAACATCTTCACGGGCAGCCGCAAAGATCTGAATTTCCGCATCGTTCCCGAAAAGGAACAGATGACCGTCTACATCTGGCACGGATTTATCTGCTCTGCGCTGACCGAAATGGAGGCTTCCGAAACGTTCCCGCTGACCAATGAGGGACACGACTCCATGCTTGCATGGCTCGAAACGCAGTACCGCTGCACGAATACATGAAAGGAGAATGATCTTGGATTCTGAACGTAATTCCCTTCGGTGGATGCTTCCTGTCAGCGGAGTGCTGCTTGCGGGCGGTGCAGTCTGCCTCGGACTGCTTCTGACAGGCTCACGCTTTTCCCTGCCGAAAAAACCTGCACTTGCCGCAGAGATCACTTCTGCGCCCCTGCTTGACCGTTCGGAACTGGCATACGTTCCCCCACGGGAAAAAACTGCCGACCCTTCCGATTTTACTTATGACCTGACCATTGACATGGACGCTGTGCGTGCCGCTGCCGCCCGCAATCATGACGTTGCAGGCTGGATTCATATTCCCGATACGCCGATCGACTATGCCATCATGCAGTGTGACGACAATGATTTCTATGTGCATCACAACGAATCCGGCGCTGCAAGCTCTGCGGGTGCGATTTTCGCCGACTTCCGCTGTGACCTCGACAGCACGGACAATTCCCTGCTCTACGGACATAACATGGGCAGCGGCAGTATGTTCCATGCGATCAAGAACTTCAAAGACCACGACTGGGGCATGGCACACCGTTACATTGAAGTTGCCACGCTTGAACACCGTTATCTGTACCGCCTGCTGTCCTGCAACGTCATTTCGGGTCTGAGTGGTGCGGATTTTGAATACTGGACGTTCATTGATATGAACCGCAGCAATATCCGCTATTTCCGTGACAGCATCAAAAGCACTTCGGAAACGTGGTACGCCGATGACTTCAAAACGATCGGCGGCTGTGATAACCGTCTGCTCGTTCTCCAGACCTGCAATTCCGGTGCGAATGACGGTATCCGCTGCTGTGTGTTTGCCGAGCTGGTCGGTGATGCAACCAATATTTCACAGTTTTCCGAAAAAGAAGGTCTGCCCGGTTCGATGTTTGAACCGATCGCTGACAGCCCTGTTCTGTAATCTGAAAGGAGAAATGTCCGATGGCTTCCAAAAAACGCAAGAAACTCTGGATGCTCCCCGCAGGCGGCGTTATGATGGCAGGCGGACTTGCCTGCATTGCGGTTCTGCTCAGTGCGATGCAGTTCACGCTGCCGAAGAAACCCGCCCTTGCCGCCGAGATCCATTCTGCGCCCATGCTTGACCGTTCCGTGCTTGATTACGTTCCGCCCCGTGAAGAGCCGAAAGAAGCGGAAGAAAAAGAAGATTTCGTCTACACGATGTCAATTGATATCAATAAAGTACGCTCTGCCGCTGCGGGAAATCCCAATATTGTGGGCTGGATCCGCATTCCTGACACGCCGATCAATTACGCCGTCATGCAGTCGGACGACAATGATTTTTATGTACATCACGATGCTTCCGGACGTGCGAGCTTTGCAGGTGCGATCTTTGCCGACTGCCGCTGCAACCTCGAAAGTTCGGACAATACGCTGATCTACGGGCACAACATGGGCAACGGCAGTATGTTCCACGCCATCAAGAACTACAAGGATCACGACTGGGGCATGAACCATCGTTATCTGGAACTTGCCACGCTCAATCACCGTTATCTGTACCGTGTGCTGTCCTGCAATGTCATTTTCGGCGAACAGGGCGCATCGTTTGAGTACTGGAATTTCATCAATATGAACCGCGGCGACGTGCGCTATTTCTATGACAGCGTACAGCGGACGGCGGGAACATGGTACGGCGATGATTTTGACGTGCTTGACGGCAGCGGTGACAAGCGCCTGCTTGTTCTTCAGACCTGCAACTCCGGTGCATCGGACGGAATGCGCTGCTGTCTCTTTGCCGAGCTGGTCGGTGATGCGACATTTGTTCCGCAGTATTCCGAAAAGTCGGGACTTCCCGGCTACAAGTCCGAAACCCTCGAAACTGTTCCCTATATCTGATTTCTCTCCCGCAGATGCGGCAAATCCCCTCAGAGTGCTATGCTCTGAGGGGATTTTTCAGGAGAACAATTGATAGTTATGCAGCAGCGGACCGTTGCCGTGACCGAGATCAAAGCCCGTTTTCAGGGCATCGGTCAGGTATTGCTTGGCTGTGCGGACGCTCTCCGTCAGGGTCAGACCCTTTGCAAGTCCCGATGCAATCGCAGACGAAAGCGTGCAGCCTGTGCCGTGCGTGTTGTTCGTTTCAATGCGCTCCGTGGCGAACCTGTGAATCGTTCCGCCCTCACAAAGCACGTCCACGGCATTTTCCGTCAGATGTCCGCCCTTGACCAGAACGGCTGTCCCGTACTTTTCGGACAACTCTTTCGCTGCCGTTTCCATCTCCGCTGCGGTATGCACTTCCCTGCCGAGCAGAACTGTCGTTTCGGGAAGATTCGGTGTGATGACCGCTGCCTGCGGCAGAAGTTCCCCGCATAGCGCTTCCACGGCATCCGTCTGCAAGAGCGCATGACCGCTTGTCGATACCATGACAGGATCAACAACAACAGATTTCGGCTGATAGTGCCGCAGACGCTCCGCAATGACACGGATACTCTCCGTATTCGATACCATGCCGATCTTCACCGCATCGGGTAACACGTCCGTAAATACTGCATCGATCTGCGAACGGATAAAATCCGGCGGCACGTCCATCACATCGGTTACACCGAGCGTATTCTGGACGGTCAGGGCAGTGACGGCACACATCGCATAACAGCCCTGCATGGTGATGCTCTTGATGTCCGCCTGAATGCCTGCACCGCCGATCGGGTCAGAACCTGCAATCGTCAGAACCGTTCCGATCATTTCCACACCTCCTGTGCATTCAGGGACTCCGCCGCCGCACGGCGGTTTTCCTGCGCAAAAATTGCCGATACCACGGCGATTCCCGCAATGCCCGTTCCCCGCAGAGAGGGGGCATTTTCACGGGTGATGCCGCCAATGGCGACTACGGGGATATGCACCGCCGCACAGATCTGCGAAAGCAGCGCATTGTCTACCGAACGGGTGTTGGTCTTGGTCGAGGTGGAAAAGACCGCACCGCAGCCGATGTAGTCTGCCCCGTCTGCCTCTGCCTGCACCGCTTCTGCGACTGTTGCCGCCGATACGCCGATGACCGCCCGTTCACCGAGAATGCGGCGCACTTCACGGGCGCTTCTGTCCTTCTGTCCGACGTGGACACCCGCAGCACCGGAAAGCCGTGCAATTTCGGGATCGTCATTGATGATAAGCGGGACACGGTATTTTTCGCAAAGTGCCTGCAACGTGCGGGCTTCCTGCAAAAAGGCTTCTGTGTCAAGCTCTTTTTCCCGAAGCTGAACACAGGTCGCACCGCCCTGCATGGCGGCTTCCACGTCCTCTGCGAGACTTCTGCCGCCGAGCCAGCGTCTGTCCGTCACAGCATACAGACGCAGTTGTTCCGGTAATATATTCAATCTGCCTGCCCTCCTCTGAAAGCGGTCGTGATTACTTTTCGGTA
>JAILPP010000067.1 GCA_024699425.1 Oscillospiraceae bacterium
GGTAGAAAAAAGAAAAGCGATAATCCCGAAGGCACGGGAGAATCGCAGATGTCAACATTATAGAATATAATCAACGAAAGTGGAATCAAGAAAAAGAAATCAAAAAACGTGTGATTTTGGTAGAAAAAATGGTAGAAAAAAGTGGCATTCACGCTTATATTCTCTACCATCGCTCACTCGAAACGTAGTTAAATCGGGCAGAAACGGAAAAATTTACAATCAAACTCATATAATAGAGTAGACAAATGCACGATTATATGTTATAATAAGAATATATTTTTTACGGGGGAAATAGCAATGAATATGCTGGATTTTTTTCTGAACTGTTTTGTCACAACAACTGCCGTGTGCGTCCTCTCGATCTGGTGTAAAGAACTGATACAGCTTGGAACTGCTCTATGGCTTGCACCCCGATTCGGATTTAAGGTAAAGCATTTCAATCTGTTTCACATACATTTTGAAAACGAAAACGGAAAATGGGTCACTACAAAAGGCAAATTTTCCTATCTGATCCAGCCGCTGATCACCATTGATCTGGATCAATACACCACACCCGAAGAAAATGAACGGAAGGAAAAACAGCTTGAAGCTCTGCGTATTGCAATTCTGATTGCCATAAGTGTCCTGCTTACCATTCTATGTCTCGGACCGATACGGCGTGTGACAGCGGGGGAATATGGTGTGATGGACTGTTTCCTGACAGCTTTCTGTACGGGTATGTGCCTTCACAGCCTGACTACACTCGGCATCCGTCTTTATGTGTACGGTGTGATGATGAAAAAAATGCTTGGCTATATCCAGACACTCGGAAACCGTCTGCGGGCAGGGGAGAGCTTTACCACCATGCAGATTCCGCCGATCGAACAGCTTCCCTATGAAAATCCTACACAAATGGAGAAGATGTTCTATTATAATTACTATCTTTCCGCTATGGTCATGCAGGACAACACCGAGGCGATGCGCAAACCGATTCATGAGATGACAACTTATTTCCGTGACAGGGACTACATCATTCAGGAAACAATGAGTTATTACTGGCTGATATTCTATTACTCCCGCTATGAACTAAACCCCGCTGCTGCTACGCATTTTCTGAATAAAATACGGCAATCCATCGAGAATGACAAGGATGCCAACGCCAAGCGTGTACTTGCCTACTATGCATTCGGTGTTGAGCAGGATTTCGCAAAAGCGCGGCGTTATGTGGATGAGGCTTATCTTATCGTGAACAATTTCAGCAGCCATGCTGAACGGGAGGTGGAATACAAGCTCCTTGATGAACTGAACCGGTATCTGCGCAAGAAAAATTCATGAAAAAGAGGAAGGCAAATGCCTTCCTCTTTTTTGTTCCGTCTGCGGCTTATTCCTCGGAAATAATCTCCGTTTCCACACGTTCCGGCTCATCCTGTGCAGCGGTAAGTGCAGCAGCACGCTCCTCGGCAGCTTCCTTGATTTCTTTTCCGAGAAGATCCGGCAGCTCCATACCTGCCTGCTTGAACAGTTCATTCAAGGGCGGAACTGCTTTCATCATTCCGGAGATAAAACCTGCTGTTGAATTCTGTCCGTCACTGCCTGCACCACTGTCCCAGACAGTCACCTTGTCGATCTTGATATTCTTGATCGCCTCAACCTGAATTGCAACAAGATCTTCCAGCTTCTCAGCGATTAAAAGCTTCACTGCTGCATTGGCATCACCGCCGGCTGCCTCAACAATTGCACGCATACCTTCTGCCTGACGTGTCAGGATTTCCTGCTGACCTTTCGCCTCTGCCTGCATCTTGGCAAAGATCGCATCTGCCTCGCCTCGTGCCTTGCGGCGGATCACTTCTGCTTCTGCCTCTGCATCAATCTCTGCCTTTTCCTTGGCAATTTCAGTTTTTACAATGACATCCGCTTTCTGTGTTGCCTTTTCCAGTGCGGCACGGGTCTGTTCGGCTTCCTGCTGTGCAGCATAGGCTTCCTGCTTTGCCTTTGCCTGCTGAACGGCTTCGGCTGCGGTTGCACGGCGGAGAGCTTCTGCCTCTCGCTCACGGCGGCTTGCCTCGGAATCCGCAACTGCAACACGGGATTCATTTTCACCCTCAATGGCGGCTGCATTGGCGGCAGCAACCTTGACACGCTGTTCCTGCTGTGCATTTGCCTGACCGATCTCACCGTCACGGTTCTGTTCGGCAACGCTCTTCTTGGCATCGTTGACAGCCTTTGCAGCAGCTTCTTTACCGAGTGCATTCAGATAACCGGATTCGTCCGTAATATCCGTGACATTGACGTTGATGAGCCGCAGACCAATCTTTTTCAGTTCGATTTCCACATTCTTGGAAACAGCAACGAGGAACTTGTCACGGTCTGCATTGATCTCCTCAATGTCCATCGTTGCAATAATCAGACGAAGCTGACCGAAAATAATATCCTTGGCAAGCTCCTGAATCTCGATCAGTTTCAGACCGAGCAGGCGTTCCGCAGCATTCTGCATTACACCCGGTTCTGTCGAGATACCAACCGTAAAACGGGAAGGCACATTGATACGGATGTTCTGCTTGGACAGCGCATTCCGCAGATCGACATTCATGGAAATCGGGGTCAGGTCAAGGTACTGATACGACTGAATGACCGGGACAATGAATGCAGCACCGCCGTGAATACACTTGGCAGAACGGGGATTTCCCATTTCGTCCGTGCCGACTTTACCGTAAACGACTAAGATTTTGTCCGAAGGACACTTACGGTAGCGTGACAAGATCGCAATCAGCGCCGCAAACAGAATGACAACGAGTACACAGATGACCAGCAAAACAGTAAAGTTTCCCATAGCAATTCTCCTTTTTGACGGATGATTTATCGGTAAGCTGCGTTATTCCGCAGCTTCCACGACCAGAGTATCACCGACCACATCGGTGACCAGCACCTGTGCGCCGGTACTGTAAGCGGTGCTGTCCGCACTGACCGCATCAAATTCGCCGAATCTTCCGGACAACTTCATGGTGATTTTGCCAACCCCCTCATTTTTCGGCGGAACCGTGACATAAACAGTCGCATTTTCACCAATGGCATTCCGTAGATTGATTGCTCCGTTTTCGGCAAGTTTCCGTGATGCCTGCACCATTTTGGCAACAATGGTCATCATCAGCAGACCGCAGCCGACACCGATGCCGACAGAGAGCATCACACCGAACCCGGAAGTGACAAAGATGATCGAAACCCAACTGAACGATGCCAGAAATGTCACGATCGTTTGCAGTGTCAGGAAACGCAGATTTCCGAAGTCAGCGGGATTGCTGCCGTCGGCAAGTGCGCCCGCCGTTTCCAGATAATCGGGAATGCCGTTCCCGTTCAGATCAAGGTTCACCTCAGACCCGACATCCATATCCAGTCCGGATGTATCAGAAACCTCGATTCCCGCATCTCCGTGTCCGCCGAACATCGTAAGCAGAAGCTGTAACACCAGTATCAGCGTAGACGGTACCGCAATGCAGTACAGCACACGGAGCAGCGTACTCAAACTCTCCCACCATTCCTGCATAAAGCATTCCCCTTTCGTTAGAATCGCAGATATGTAAATTTGATTTACTGTATTCATTATACCGCATTCCAATCATTTTGTCAAGAGCTTTTTATATAAAAATTTTCAGATGATCTGCCAATCGGTTTCTATCAGTTTTGTAAAATTAAACAGAATTGACACCGGGAACGGGTTCTTTCGTGAAAAGTAAATGAAATTTTCTTTTACTTTGAAAATTCAGCAGAAAGGGCTTGATTTTTTGTTTTGTTTGTGTTATGATAGTAAACAAGAAGGTAAACGAAGTTTACATAGTGATGAATGACCTTAACGACGGCAGATACGCTGTTACGAAAGGGAGATGATCGGATGGATAATGCAGAACTCGGCAAACGTCTCAAAGCAGCACGGCTTGCCAAAAAAATGACACAGAGTGACGTGGTGGGGAACTTCATCACCCGCAATATGCTCAGTCAGATCGAAAGCGGAAATGCCATGCCCTCGATGAAAACGCTGGAATACTTGTCAGGCGTTCTGGAGCTGCCGCTGGAGAAATTGCTTGCTGAGGGCGACATTTCGGAAACTGCGGAGAACAGCACGTTTTCGCTGGTACATGCCAAGCAGCTCCTGCGTGAAAACAAATTTGAAGAACTGCTGAAAAGCTGCGTTCCGGAAGGAATTATAGAGGATGAAATCCATGCACTCCGCAGCATTGCCCATCTCTCCATTGCGCAGCGGCTTGCAGAGAGCGAGGAGACTGAAGCCCTCCAGTCTGCGGTGATCCATGCCCGCAATGCTGCCAGAGAAGCCGAACTCGGAGTCTATAAAAATGATGCCCGTGCTGCACAGGCAAATCAGCTCATTGCCCGTATTGCACAATATCTCAGCAGCTATTATTCCAATCTGGCAGATACCGCAGGATGACTGTGATGTCAAAAGCTCCGCACGATGACCGTGCGGAACTTTTCTCTCTGTGCCTGATCGGTTATTTCATGCAAGCAATACCGTTGCTGCCGACAGCAGAATCTGTAATAGTGTAAAACGCGTCACAACCTGTGTATCACTCCAGCCTTTATTTTTGCGGGCATGATCGTGGATCGGTGTGCGGATGTTTTTCATGAATGTCTTGGATTTGGTCAGACGCAGGACAGTCAGCTTGAACAGTCCCAGTCCTCCGTCAATAATCAACAGAAGCGCACACGGCAGAAACAGGAACGGATCACCTAAGAGCATGAACGCCAGCGCAATCAACAATCCGATAGAACGTGAACCGGCATCTCCCATCAGCATACTGCTCGGTGAACAGTTGAACCAAAGATAGGCGATCAGAACAAACAGCATGATCCACACAAGCAGAGTCTGACGAACGTCACCTGAAACACGCATCAATAAGATGCAGGCAGAAGCCAGCGTAACCATGGACAGACTGGTGCAAAGTCCGTCTACGCCGTCTGCGCAGTTGGTGACATTGATGCTCACCCAGATGAGTATTGTGCCAAGCAGAACATACAGCCACCCCGGCAGCGTAAAACTGTAATCAGCGATCATCAGTGTGACAACACCGTCGTGACAAACATAGACCGTTGTGGCTACACCGATGGAAATCACGAGGTCAAGAATTCCCTTGATCGCTTCGCCCCACGGTTTCTCCGAGGCATCGTCAAAATACCCCGACAACATTTCCAAAAACAGTGCCGCCAGATAGATGCAGTATTCCGCATTCAGCGGCATGATCAGAATGGAAGCCGCAATCAGCGCAAGTATCAGAATCAGTCCTGCTCCCCGTGCTTTCCCTTTGGAAAGCGCACCATTCACGGCAAATTCCCGCCCCTGATCCTTCGGCAGAAAACGCCGTCCGAAGATCAGCCCAAACAACGACAGCAAAAACGCAGCCGCTCCGGCAATCAAAAAAGCAGATCCTTGTAAAAAATGAAACAGCATAGAGTTCCTCCGTTCATCATTCCGTTCTTCCGGTACCCCGTCTTGCTGCATAAATCAGAATTGCAGATGCATCAGAGGCATTCACAAGACCGTCTTCATTGAAATCAGCCCGGTCAAGCCATGCGGCATCCTTTGCATTATCTATGCCGCCGGTACCCTGTTTTGCAGCATAAATCAGTATTTCCGTTGCATCAGAGGCATTCACTGCCTTATCCAGATTGACATTTCCCTTGATGATATCTGTCAGATAAATTACATACAAACCGTCACGTTTGCCCTCTTCTTTGGTTTGCAGATAAATGACATTCCCTTCGGAAACCCACATGGGCGTATAGGAGGAAAACATCGTCCTTCCTGCATAAATGTCCGCTGTTGAAACAGGAAGCAACCGCAGTTCTGCATCTGTCCGCTTGCAGACAGATGTAAAACAATCCTCTGTAAGCTGCTCAATATTCAGATAGGAATTGGTGTCCAGACGCAGCAGGTTAGTGAGTCTGGCAGTGGCAATCCGATAGTTCCGCGTCACTGATGGATACTCTTTCCCGTTCAGGACGGCACGGGCAGAAAGCGATGTTTTTTCTGTGATCGGTATCGGTTCGGTGTAGGGTTCATAATGTGTGCCGTCTGTACTGTAAAGTATGGTATCTGCACCCGGACAAGTCAGAGAGATCTTTGTTCCTTCCGTCACTTCTTCACAGCACTCTGAAAACTGCACACGTCCGACCTCCTGCATCAGCCCACGCACACAGACATTTCCGAGTTTGCCGTAGACGTGCCGCTTATCGCCCTGTACTTTGGCAGGAAGATCATTGTCAATCGTATCATAGGAATACATATCCGTCCACGACTTGCCGTCAGGACTGACAAAGCTCTCTCCCTTATGAAAGTCCTGTTCGATCAGTTTTTTGGGGAACAGCGTTTCGGAATCAATGTAAACCGTTCCATCAGGCTTTTCCGTTGTAAACCGTGCGTAAGCCTCACAGGGGATATGCTGTCCTGCACTTCCGGATAGTTTTACGATGATCGAGAAGCGTTCCCCCTTGGAGAGAAATACAGGCTGTTCCAGATCTACAGTGTGATAGCCGATATTCTTCTGATGTCCGCTTACGGAACCTGCCGCTGTACCGCTGACGGGATCTGATGCGTCCCTGACTTCCTTGCAGACCGTGATCGTGTAGTCCTCCTCCGCAAGCGCTGTCACGAACATGACAGCCGTCATCACTGTATCTTCCTCCGCAGTGAAGCAGTTTGCCATATAGGCAGACGTATCCTCACTGTCCATGGCAATAGAACGGCAAAAACCATAAGTATCATACTGATACTGCTTTGTGTGACGCTGCGCAGGTTCGGCGGTAATGCTGTAAAACTGTGAAAAGGACGGATCTTCATAGGAGATCCAGAAATAGCCGTTGTCTCCCCAGCCTGTCCCCCAACTGTTTTTACACAGAAACGCACCATCTGCGGCAGGTTTTCGGAGGAACAGTTCTGCGCTGTAATCATCGTCCCAACCGACGATCACAACAGAATGATAGTTCTGTGCAAGCGCTGATGCACGGTTAAAATCTGGATTATAAAAGGAACGGTTATCACTGCTGTAACCTTTGCTGTCATTGTAGTAGATCATGGCGACAGCTTTTCCGTCATAGACAGACTGCTTGACACTCTGCTGCATATTTCGGTCAAATTTCATATTGGGATCATTCATGAATATGTCAATGTCCGTGGTATGCCAGACGGTACGGCTGCGCAGTTCTTCGGCAGTCACATCGGCTTCGTCTCCCTTTAGTGCGGCGGAGGGGAAATCTGCAAGCGGAACAGGAGCAAGCCAGCTTGTCAGCATCGGGGCAGCCACATTGACACCGCCCGCAGAACTGAACGGTTCGTTCTCATCCTTGTCATAGCCAAAAGCGGGAGAAAATGCATAAAACGCCATACTCCATGCGGAAAGCTCTATATCAGGAACACGGGGGACTGCCTGACTTTCCAGAGCTGCAATTGCCGCAAAACTCCAACAGATACTGGTACTGCCCTGACGCTGAACCTTTGTTGTAAGCCCCGATTTTCGCATATCATACATTTCCGGAAGGGAACTATCTGCAACGTTCTCCGCTGCTGCGTATACGGGCGTTTCGTCACTCAATGAAACAGCTCCCGACGGGAGCTGCTGCCATCCGCACAAAGCACACACACCGCAAAGAACTGCCGCGGGAAGGCTTTTGTTTCTCATTCCGATTCTCCTAACGTAATCACAAACGGCTGATCGGCAGGAACGCAGCTCTGTGCAAAGACAAATTCCGATTGCAGTGTCCGCAATGCCGCTGCATATTCCGTCTCCGTCATCTGTTCAGGAAAAATGCCGAATACTGCCGCACCGCTGCCTGTCATTACGGCACATTCAGCACCGCAGTCCAGCAGTCTTTTTCTGGCACGAATGACATCTGCACAATCAATTGCCGTCTCAAACAGATTGCCGCAGCACTGTTTCAGGCGTGCTGCATCACCGGTTTCGATCGCTTTCAGCATTCCGGCAGTATCCGGATGCGGCGGATCTGTCAGAGCATCAATCGCTCTGTAGGCTGACGGAGTGGAAACGCCTTCCTCTCCCTTGACGATGATGAGACGCAGCGACGGAATCGGCTTCAAAACCGTGAGTTCTTCGCCGATCCCCTTTGCCAGCGCCGTCCCTCCGAGCAGGAGAAACGGTACGTCCGCACCGAGCTTTACGCCAATCTCACGGAGCTGCTCATTGGGGTATCCGCATTTCAGGAGTCGGTTCAGCCCCCAGAGGACACCTGCGGCATCCGCAGAGCCGCCGCCCATTCCTGCACCGGACGGGATCATCTTATGCAATGCAATCGTGATTTTTGCAGACGTTCCGCAGGTATCCAGCAAAGCCTGCGCCGCTTTCCATGCAAGATTCCGTTCATCGCAGGGAACATCCGGCACATCACAGGTCAGCGAAATGCCCTCACCGTCCTCAACGGTCAGGTCTATGGTATCATATACAGTCACGCTCTGAAATATGCTTTCCAGTGTGTGATAACCGTCCGGACGTTTTCCCGTCACATCAAGAGACAGATTGATCTTTGCGGCTGCCTTTAACTGCAAACGCTTCATGCTTTGCCTCCGTGATGCTCCAGAAAATGTGTGATTCGTTCAACGGCTGTCATCAGGTGCTTGAGCGAATACGCATAGGATACACGCACAAAGCCCTCGCCGCACGCACCGAAAGCATTGCCGGGAACAACAGCGACTTTCTCCTCTTCCAGCAGCTTTTCGCAGAATTCCTCACTTGTCATGCCTGTACACTGAATGGAAGGGAACACATAGAAAGCACCCTCCGGATTAAAGCAGGTCATTCCGATGCGGTTGAATGCTTCTACAAGATAACGGCGGCGCAGATTGTATTCTTTAATCATGCGCTTGACATCTTCTTCACATTCTTCAAGGGCAACGATTGCCGCATACTGGCTGACTGTCGGGGCACTCATGATAACATACTGATGAATCTTCACTATCTGCTGCGTAATGGGCGCAGGTGCGCAGACGTAACCTAAGCGCCATCCCGTCATGGCATACGATTTGGAAAAGCCGTTGACCAGAATGGTACGCTCACGCATTCCCTCGATCTCGACAATCGAACAATGTTTGCCGCCGTAAGTCATTTCGCAATAAATCTCATCGGTCAGGACAAGAATATCCGTTCCTCGCAGTACCTCTGCGATCGCCTCCAGATCCTCCCGCCTCATAATTGCACCTGTGGGATTGTTCGGATAGGGAAGAATGAGCAGCTTGGTTTTATCGGTGATCTTCTCCCGCAATTCATCCGCTGTCAGTCTGAAATGATTCTCGGGCTTGGTCGGAATGGAAACGGGAACACCGCAAGCCATGCGCACAAGCGGATCATAACAGACAAATGCAGGTTCTACGACAAGTACTTCATCTCCTGGATTCACTACACTGCGAATGGCAATGTCGATTGCCTCAGATCCGCCGACCGTGACAACCATTTCATGTTCCGGATCATAGTCCGTATGTACGGTACGTTTCAGATAGCCTGCGATTGCTTTACGCAGATCTGCCATACCCGAATTGGCGGTGTAAACGATCTTGCGGCGTTCCAGCACGTCGATCGCTTCCTTGCGGATGCTCCACGGCGTGGAAAAATCCGGTTCACCAACGCCGAGGCTGATGACACCTTCCATTGTGGCAGCAAGATCGAAAAAACGACGGATGCCGGAAGGTTTCAATCCGACAACACGCTCGGATAACAGAGAATCATAATTCATCCCCACATACTCCTTTCGTCCTGCTCCTCTTCTTCAATCAGGATATTCTTATCCTTGTAGCGCTTGAGAACAAAAGAGGTCGCAGTTTCCAGTACACCTTCCATCGCTGACAGGCGCTGGGAAACGAACATTGCCACTTCCTTGAGACTGCGTCCCTTGACAGTCAGTGCAAGGTCATATTTGCCGGACATGAGCGAGACACTTTCCACCTCGTCATACATCATGATGGTCTTGGCAACATCATCAAATCCCGTGTCATGCTTAGGGGTCACACGCAGTTCGATCAGTGCTTCTACCTCTGTAGAGCGTGTCAGCTCTTCGTTGACGATTGCTGTATAGCCGCGGATCACACCTTTCTTTTCAAGAGCAGCGATTTCAGCCTTTATGTCCTGTTCCGTGATGCCGAGCATATCGGCAAGCTGCGCATTTGTCAGTCTGGCATTCTGCTTGAGCAGATTCAGAAGATCATTCATGATAATTTCCTCCTCAGATAGTAATATAATATGGGTCGTGGTGCTGATAACAGCCGATACGATCAAATCCGACCGCTTTCGCAAGTGCTGCGCCTTCCGCAATGCCGCCGGCAACATCTTCCGGACGGTGTGCATCCGAGCCGAGGGTCAGAATTTTTCCGCCGAGATCTTTGTAAAGCCTGAGCAGCTCCGCATCCGGAAACGGTTTGCCGTATTTCTGGCGAAATCCGGATGTGTTCAATTCAATTCCCTTGCCGCTGCGGATAACGGTACGGAAAATTTCAGCGATGCAGCCGCAGTATTTTGATATATCCACAGCAATTCCTGCATCACCTTCAACGTAGCGCAGAGGGTAGGTGATATGCCCCAGCACATCGTAGCAGTTGTGCGCAGCAATTTCCAGAAGTGTGGAAAAATAGCGTTCGAGCAGGGTGTCAACATCCTCGTCAGCGTAATTCAGAAAATAGAAATCCAGCTTTCCCTGTAATTCATGCAAAGAGGCAATGACAAAATCCAGCCGTTTGTCTGTGTAGATACGCTCTGCCAGCGCAAAGTCCGCATCCGGCTCCCCAAGTTCGATCCCGCTGATAAATGTCAGTTCCCCCGTCTGCTGCCTTGCAATGAGATTCTGCTGCATGGAGCGCTCAAAGCGGTCAGCGTAGTTGAAGAAATCCTCGTCATTTCTCGGACGTGCCTTATAATACCCCTGCGGATACCAGCGGCACAGTTCAATATGGTCTGTCACAGCGTAGGCAGCCAGATCTGCCCGCTTTGCAGCGGCAATCATATCGGAAATCCCGGCATCGCTGTCCGGCGACAGATTCGTATGGGTATGACAGTCAGCATACTGCATGGCATATCTCCTTTCATATATTCTGCCCTTCTATTATAGCACAATTTTTGCCGTTTGTCACTACTTTTTCAGAAATTTGTAGGTGTATACGAATCCTTGTCTCGGCATCGGTGGAAAAATTAAGATACAGTATAGCACTTTCATGCTTTTTTCGGCAAACCCCTTGTAATTTCCCGCAAACTATGATACAATAAGAATAGTTATCTGCAAAGGAGGCATAGTATGCCTGAACCATTTGTCTTCAAAGTAAATCTTGGCGGTATGATTGATATTCTTGCCAACCATCTGTACAGCAGTCCCGACGTGTTCATCCGTGAACTGCTTCAGAACGGAACCGATGCCATCAGCGGGCGAAAACTTCTGGATCCTCGTTTTTCGGAGGGGAAGATCACCATTTCTGTCACACCGGAAAGCTCCATGCTGTTCCGTGACAACGGCACCGGTCTGACAGAAGAGGAAATCCACAAATTTCTTGCCGTTATCGGACAAAGCTCCAAGCGTGATCTGGAAACAGGCCGCATTCTGGAGGATTATATCGGACGTTTCGGCATCGGGATGCTTTCCTGCTTTATGGTGACGGATCAGATCACCATGCTGACACGCTCCGTAAAAGAACCTGACAAGGTGTTCGCATTCTGCGGCAAGCCTGACGGCACTTATACCATAACACAGTCGGATACGTCGGATATGCCCGTTGGCACGACCGTGATGCTTCAACCCAAAAAGGGAAGTGAACAGTACTTCACAGAGGAGACAGTCACAAAGCTGGTGCGCTATTATGGTCTGCCGCTGCCGTTTCCTGTTGTGCTGCAAAGTGCGGACGGTACAGAAAAACGCATCAATGAAATGCTTCCGTCGGGTTCTAACGTCCGTGACAGTATCATGGCACTTGGTAATGAAATCTTTGACAGTGACTTTCTCGGCTATATCCCGTTGGAATCCGAATCCGGACTGTTCAGCGGTGCGGCTTACATTCTGCCTCATGCTGTCTCCGTTCACGCCAAGAACAAGCATCGCATATATCTGAAAAATATGCTGCTGACCGAAAACGGTGATGCCATTCTGCCGAAATGGTCGGGTTTTCTGCGCTGCTTTCTCAATACCCAGAAACTCCGTCCGACAGCGTCCCGTGAAAATTTCTACGAAGATGACCTGCTTGCACAGGCAAGGGAAGAACTGTCGGAATGCATTTCCTCTTACCTGATCGGACTTTCCGCCAAAGATCCCGCATTGCTTGAGGAGCTGATCCGCATTCACATCATGGCGATCAAATCCATGGCAAGT
>JAILPP010000124.1 GCA_024699425.1 Oscillospiraceae bacterium
CTCCCTTGCAATACATACAGTATTCCTGCGGTCGAGTCTCATTGTCAGGCACAAAATATCCTGCGGAATCCGGCACTTCTCCAGTTTCCGAGGAAGTCTATTTTACAGGAACTATTTTAATTATAACACGCTGCGCTGAAAAAGTCAATGCAGCAGCAAAAGGCTGCGCAGCCATCAGGTCGCGCAGCCTTTGCAGAAAAATCATTTTTGCAAGATCAGAACTTGAATCTTTTGCCGCACTTTGTGCATTTCTTGTAGCCGGCGCCATCAGCAACCAGCTCCACGCCGCACTTAGCGCAGGTGTAGTACGGAACGTCCAGACCGAAATTGTTCTTCATACGTCCGACATTCACACCATCGACACCGCCGGTAACGTTCTGGATCTCCTCGTCATTGATCTTGTTGTTGATGTTCTCGCTCATGGTAAATATCCTCCTTAAAAAATATGGAATTCTTATTCAGTTTCCGAATGGAAACTGTGGATACAAGTGAAATGTGAAAGCCACAGCATCAGGAATCGCTCTTGGGCTGCTTTCCGAGTTTACCGGACGGCATAACGTAACCGCCTGTCACAGATTCCATGGATTCGTTGGAGAGTTCAGTGCCTTTCTGCTCTGCCTTTACTTCCTCGCTGTTGAGCTTCTTTTCCTTCTCGTTCATCATGGTTCTTACCTCCTTCAAGTAATTCATAATCAATCTTTCTGGTCGTGCGGTCGTGGCGACGGCGGATTCGGCACCGGATAAAGCCGAACCGACTCAAAACCGTTATCCGTAGACGGAATCCAGGTGAACACCGTTGGTACAGGACAACCGCCGGCGATATGCAGCAGCATCTGATCCGACAGCACCGTCTTCTCAAAATCAGCAGAATTTGTATTGAGAATATTGTTCTTTTTCATACCGTTCCCTCCCTGCACCGGATTCAGGATTTCTTCTTTAACAACTGTCCGCCAGGAACGACATAGCCGCCTGCAACATTTTCCATCAGATCATCGGGAAGTTCTTCACATTCCTGCATCTTCTTGATATTTTCAACTTTCTTCTCTTCAGGCTTCTCGTTCTCTTTTTTGAAAATATTTTTCATAATAACACCTCCAGTGGTTCTTACGTTATCTTTGGGGTACGATCAGTACCTGTCCGGGGTAAATGTGATCTGCGACCTGCTGAATGGATGTCAGATGTACGCCCTTTGCCAGACATACCATGCTGAGCTGCTGGAAATTCGCCGCTGCCAGCACTTTGGTATCCACGTTATATCTCTCGGCGATGTCATGCAGGGTATCTCCCTCCTTGACTGTATACATCACATGTTCCATTGCACCGGCTGCTTTGATCAGACCTTTCAGCAATCCTGCGGGATTGGCGATGCCTGTTCCGCCTGTGGTTGTCTCAAGCGCTTCATCCTCCAGCGGTACGCTGTTCTCATGCAGCTTATCTGATTTCATACAATCATCTCCTTTTGGGTTTCGGCTGTGTTCCCTGCCGTCTCTCATTTATTGATACGAGCGAAGGGCGGCATTGGCAGTCCGTTCATAAAAAGTTTACATTTTCAGGTATCCAGCCGCTGCCGTTCTACCAGCTCTGCAAAATGTCCGCCCTTTGCGATCAGCTCATCATAACTGCCGTCCTCCAGAATCCTTCCGCCGTCAAGCAGCAGGATACGATCACAGTGACGAATGGTGGAAAGACGGTGCGCAATGACGATTCTTGTGCATTTGAGTTTGTCGAGCGCATCGGAGACCTGTTTCTGTGTCTTGTTGTCCAATGCGGAAGTGGCCTCATCGAACATCAGGATCTTCGGCTTCGGCGCAACCGCACGGGCGATCATCAGACGCTGTTTCTGTCCGCCGGAGATGCCTCCCTGTCCTTCGGAGATCACCGTGTGCATCCCCATCGGCATATCACGGATATCATCGGCAATGCCTGCCATTTCCGCCGCTTCCCACGCGGCATCGAGTGTCAGCTCCGGTGCGGAAATGGTGATATTCGAGAAGATGTCACCCTGAAACAGACTGCCGTTCTGTGTGACTGCACCGATCTTCCGGCGCAGGGAACGCAGATCAATGCGGGACATATCCTTGCCGTCGTAATAGATCGCACCGCGGTTCGGCTTCTCAAAACCGAGGAGCAGGCGCATCAGCGTGGATTTGCCGCAGCCCGTCCGTCCGACAATGGCGATGTACTCACCCGCACGGATCTTGAGGGACATATTATCCACAATGTTCGGGGAAGTCGGCGTGTAGCGGAAGGAAACGTTGTTCAGTTCGATCGTGCCGGAAATTCTGGTGAGTACCTCCTTGCCGTCTGTCACCTCAGGCTCTGTTTCCATGATAGGCTTTGCCATATCGAGGACGGGCGGGATCTCGGCAACCGTCAGCGCAATGCCTGCAAGTGCCGAAAATGCACCCATAACGCTTGCATACGCAGCATTGAATGCCATATAATCCGCAGCGGAAATGCCGCTTTTACACGCCAGATAGTACATGACGATATTGCCGACCAGTGTCAGTCCCATATTGATGACCGTATTGATCTTGAGGAACATCGGCGGATTGTACTCCAGCTCTGCGCCCTGTGAATAGAGCTTTGCCCAGCGGGAGAATGCACGCTTTTCCGCACCGGCGAGCTTGATCTTCTGCACGCCGGTGATGAGTGCGTAGGACATACCGTTTTCCAGTGCGCCGTGTTCCATCATCTTCTTGGTGATCTTCATCTGCATCAGCGAGGAAATCACTGAAAATGCAACAGTTGCCAGAATCATCAGCAGTGACGGCGCAACCAGCATCGGTGCATAGCGAAAGATCTGCGTGATCGACAGGAGCGATGTCACCGAGGTAAGTCCCGTCATCATCACGCTGCCGAGCAGAGTATTGCAGAGCATTCCGATACTCTGGGAACGGCTGCTCAGTTCACCTGCACTGTACTTGCGGAAGAACGTAGCGGGCAGCGCTAAAATACGCATCATGGTTGCCGCCTCAACGTTCATGGATATTTTCTTTGTCATTCGCCCGTTGATAAGCGACTGCACCGCAGAGATGAGATTGAACGACAGCGATGTACAGATCATAAATACCGCAATGCCCGCAAGCAGCGTGGTATTTTTGCTTTCGAGTACCCGTCCTGTCATAACCCATGAGATCATCGGGATCAGCAGGTTGATGAGCTGTATCACCACCGTTGCGATGACAACGAGCGCAACATCTCCCAGACGGATGCAGTCTTTCATGTACAGGAACAGATCCGGAATTTTCAGCGCCTTCAGCGGAAGCGGCTGATAGAAGCAGATCGCATCCTGTGACAGTGTCGCTGCGGTGTGGCGGTTGATGACAACACGCTTTCCGTTCTCAAAGTCCTTGTAGTAATAGCCTGTCAGTCCCCGCGGGAGCAGTGCAACGGGCGCTCCCGAATCCTTCATGAACGCAAGGATCGGACCGTAGGCATCTTTGTACCAGCCCTCTTCCAGTTTGATATTACGGCGCATGATGCCGTGCGGACGGAGCTGATATTCCAGTTGCTCGTCGGGATTCTTGATCGCAGCCGGAATCTCTTTTGCCTTGAAATGGTAGTATTTCAGTATTTCTTCGATTGCTGCCTTGGTGACAAGCTGACCGTCCTTGAGGTCACTTGCCGCCTTTGTGCCGAGTACAACACCCGCGAGACGCACAAAGGAGTCCTGAAACAGTTCCTGATCGTTTTCTTTTCTCTGACGTATCTGTTCGTCAAACCAACCCATGCTCTCGCCTCCTTATTCGCTTGTGACAAGTTCCGTGTAGTAGCCGCCCTTGGCGTACAGTTCTTCATGTGTGCCTCGTTCCACGACATTTCCCTTGTCCAGCACAATGATCTCATCACAGTCACGGATGGTCGAGAGACGGTGTGCAATCACGATACAGGTGATACCTCTGTCCTTGATCGCCTTGACCACATCGTATTCGGTCTTGGCATCGAGTGCGGAAGTGGCTTCGTCCAGAATGATGATCGAGGGATCCTGCGCCAGAACACGGGCAATTTCCATTCTTTGCCGCTGCCCGCCCGACAAATCCTTACCGCCTTCTGTCAGTTTGTACTGATAGCCGCCCTCACGCTCCATGATGTCCGTGTGGAGCTGTGCATCTCTGGCAGCCAGAATCATTTCAAAGTCCTCAATGGTGTCGTCCCACATTTTGATATTGTTGGCAATGGTATCTTCAAAAAGGATAATATCCTGATCGACAACTGCAACAGAACCTGTGAACACGCTTCGGTCGATCTCTGCGATGGACTTGCCGTCAAACAGCACCTCACCACTCCACGGCTGATACAGTCCGGAAATCAGCTTGGAAAGCGTGGACTTGCCGCAGCCTGATGTGCCGACAAACGCCACACGGCTTCCTGTTTTCAGCGACATACTGAAATCCTTGATCAGCGGTTCGGCAAGGCGGGAATATCCGAACGTTACGTTTTTCAGCTCCACATTGCCGCGCAGCTTGCCATAGTCCGTGGTATCCTCAAGAGGCGTATCCCTGACATAGGGGTCTGTGGGGTATTCCATTACGTCCTCGATACGCTCCATCTGTGTGCGCATTTCCTGAATGGTCTGCCCTGCGGTGATCAGCGTCTGCGCAGGTGCCATGAAGGAAGTCAGATAGTACTGGAACGTCAGGATCATACCGAGTGTGAACTGCCCGTTCATCGTCAGGTACACACCGAGGATCAGAACGGCATAACCGGCAGCCTGATTCAGAAAGGCGGGGATCAGTCCGAGGTACTGATTGAGCCGTTCAAAACGGACTGTCTGCGTGTTGACGGAAGCCTGATAGCCTGCCCATTTCTGGAAGAAGCCGTTTTCCGCACCGGATGCCTTGATCGTTTCGATCATTTCGATGCCGGAAACAGTCGTTGCGGCGAGCTTGCCCGCATCACGCATCTGTACACGAGTGATATTGGTACGCTTGGAAGAGATGATCTGCGAAACGAAGATATTCAGTACCATCGTCACAATGCCGATGATCGTCAGATACAGACTGTTGCGGATCATGAAGATCAGATACAGGAACATCATGATCGTATTGAGCGCCAGCGGTGCGAAGGTATTGACCAGTGTGGAAGCAATGGATGCATTGGTTCCCTGCCGCTGGAGAATATCACCTGCCATACGCTGTGTGAAAAATTCCACAGGCATACGCAGAACTTTCCACATAAAGGTCGTATTGCCGA
This sequence comes from Oscillospiraceae bacterium, assembly GCA_024699425.1. Classification (GTDB taxonomy): domain Bacteria; phylum Bacillota; class Clostridia; order Oscillospirales; family Ruminococcaceae; genus UBA3855. The sequence goes on from JAILPP010000124.1 coordinate 5,197, forward strand.
CAACTGCCATTTTTCCGTTGATGCGCAGGCGGTAAATTGCTTCCGCCCACGCCACGACAAGCTGGATGACTGCCAGCACAATCATCAGACCGACAAACGGATAGAGCCAGTCATCATTCTTATGTGTCAGCAGACGGTCCATAAAGATCTGTGACATGACCGGATTGATGATGCCGAACAGATAGCTGATGACCGAGGTGAGCATAACAAAGACAACTGCCGCACCCGCACCGGTAAGACGTTTTTTTGCGAATTCAATTGTACTTTTCGGCTTGCCGCCGGGCTTGAAGTTCTCGTTCGGCTCCATGATAAGGCAGATGCCCGTGAAGGCATTGTCGAACTCCTCCATGCTGACCTTGACCGTGCCTCGTGCCGGATCGTTGATGATGGCTTTATTGCCCTTGAAGCCGTTCAGTACCACAAAGTGATTGAAATTCCAGTGGATGATGCAGGGGAACTGTCCGCTTTCCCGCAGTGCCATTGGTTCAAAGCGGTATCCTTTCGCATCGAAGCCGTAACTTCTTGCGGCACGCAGGACATTTCTTGCATTGGAGCCGTCACGGGAAACACCGCAGTCCACACGCACCTGTTCCAGCGGAACCCATTTATTATAATATGCCATGACCATGGCAAGGCTTGCGGCACCGCATTCGAGTGCTTCAAGCTGCATGATAACCGGTACTTTCGCCACACCCTTGGTCACCGGCTGTTTGATCTTCTGTTCTGCCATGATACCCTCCGTCACTTCTTGTTAATCAGAAAGGTGATCGGGTTCAACTGTTCTGTTACGATTTCAACGGGGTATTCACCATTCGGAACAGAAGCCGCCGCATGAGCGATCGTCCTGCCGTAATCGTCCTGCGCTGTGTCGAGGATCACTGCCTCGGTATTCTGGATACGCACGGGCATTCCCGCTTTCACGCCGTCTGCATCCTTGACGGGAACGACGATTTCAAGCTGTCCGTTCACGGCTGTACCATTTGTCCTGACGACGGTTTCGAGATATCCGACACAGGACCAGACCAGCATTCCGGCGAGCAAAACGATCGCCGCCGCAAGGATCAGCCATGTAGAAGGATTGGTCACACGCAGGTAATCGGTCAGTTGTTCGGGTGAAGAGATACGGTCGATGCTTTCCTTTCGGAAGATCTGTTTCGGTTGTGCCGGTGCGGGTGCGGGAGTTTCTCCTCCCGTCGGAATCGAGGGCACGCCCGCCGGCTGCACATTCTGCTGCTCCTGCGGGTTTTCGGTTTTCTGATCCATTATCATTACTCCTTTTGAAGAATATTTGTGAAACTATTTTTTGATCGGACAGATGAGATTGCAGAATCTGATGCGCTCAGGACAGGCGTTTTCCGATTAGTACCGCCGTAGATCGGGGCATCAGCGTAAACCGTCCGTCATGTACGGGCGTACCGTTTCCAGCGCTGCATCCCGAATACAGCAATGTGTGCCACTGCCGCCCCTGCGGAAGTTCCGGCAGATACAGGGTATGCTCCTCCCAGTGGGCATTGCACAGGATATAGAAGAAGCTGTCCTCAGTCATGCCGTATTTACAGCCGTCCTCTGCGTACAGATACGCAAACACGAGCGATGCGGCATTCGGATCATGCTGCCACGGCGTTTCCGAATGAAAAGACAATTCCGGATAACCCGTGCCGTTCCTTTCCGTGTTGAAATGGGATTCACGGAAAACAGGATGTTCCCGCCGCAGACGGATCAATGTCTTTACATATTCAAACAGTTCCCTGTTATTTTCGAGCATTGACCAGTCCAGCCATGAGATCTCATTATCCTGACAGTAGGCGTTATTGTTGCCGTACTGCGTGTTGGCGAATTCGTCGCCCGCATACATCATCGGAACGCCGCGGCTTGTCATCAGAATGGTGAAAGCATTTTTCATCTGCCGCATACGGATCGCATTGATCTCCTTGTCGTCCGTTGCGCCTTCTGCGCCGCAGTTCCAGCTATCGTTGTTTCCGCAGCCGTCACGGTTTTCCTCGCCGTTCGCCTCATTGTGCTTTTCATTGTAAGAAAACAGATCGTACATTGTGAAGCCGTCGTGACAGGTGATAAAATTGACCGAAGCTGCCGATGAACGGTCACCGTACATATCCGGTGAGCCGCTGATGCGGCGGTACAGTTCGGGTGCCTGCTCTGCGCCGCTTTTGATGAAACGCCGCAGACAGTCACGATAGCAGCCGTTCCACTCCGACCAGCGTTTCCACGAGGGAAACCGTCCGACCTGATACAGCCCGCCTGCATCCCATGCCTCAGCGATCAGGTGGCAGCGTCCGAGAATGGCATCTCTTGCGATGTTCTCGATCAAAGGCGGAGAGAGCATGGGTGCGCCCAGTTCGTCCCGTGTCATGATGGAAGCAAGATCAAAACGGAAGCCGTCCACATGATAGGAAGCCACCCAGTACCGCAGGCAGTCCATAATGATGCCCCGTACAACTGCATGATTGCAGTTGATGGTATTGCCGCAGCCGCTGAAATTATAGTAGCCGCCGTCAGGTGTGAGCATATAATAAGTACGGTTATCAATGCCCCGATAGGAGATGTACGGACCGTTCTCATTTCCCTCGGCGGTGTGATTGAACACCACATCAAGAATCACGGCAATGCCGTTGCGGTGGAGCGTTTTGATCATATTTTTCAGCTCATCCGCTTCCAGTCCGAACGGTGCGGAAGCGGCATATCCCGCCTTCGGTGCAAAGAAGCCGACCGTGGAGTAGCCCCAGTAATTGAGCAGATCTTTCCGTTTCTCATCGCCCGAAAACTCAAATTCATCGAAAGAAAAGATCGGCATCAGTTCGACGCAGTTGATCCCCAGTTCTTTCAGATAGGGTATCTTTTCACACAGTCCTGCAAATGTTCCCTTATGATGAACGCCGCTGTTCGGGTTTCCGGTAAACCCCCGAACGTGCATTTCGTAGATCACGAGATCTTTCTGTGCGACCGGCAGAGGCACATCGCCGTCCCAGTTGTAGTCCTCATAGATGATCTGCCCTCTGTGAGGGAATTTCCGATAGCCCGCTGAGCGTTTTCCCCAGACAGCGCTGCCCGAAACGGATTTGGCGTAGGGATCCAGCAAAGGCTGATTTTCGTTGAAACGATAACCGTTTGCGGGGTCATATCTGCCCTTGAACCGATAGCCGTACTCTACTTTCTCGATATTGATGTCGAAGACCATCATACAATAGACATTGCCGATGCGGAATTCCGGCAGGAACTCGATCTCCGTAAACGGTTCTTCCTCTCCGGGGTGATACAAAAGCAATGTGCATCCCTGCGCATCCTGTGAATAGATGCTGAAATTCACCGCGCCGTCTGTGATTGTCGCTCCGAAGGGAAAGACCCTTCCGGCGCAATAGGATAATCCGTCTTTTGAATGTGTCGGGAATGCATCAATCTTGCTCATAAGCTCACTCCTGTCCAACCCGTGATGCCCGTTTTTCACTGCAATTTCCGTTTTCTTTCTGAAAAGATAAAACATCATACCGGAAAACGGCAGTCTCTTATATAGTATAGCATAAAATCAAATGAAAATCAAACTAAAAAATTACAAAAAGTATTTTTTAAGCCTGAATTTGCTACTTGAATACATTTTTGTAGGAATCAACAAATTTTGCAATTCAAAATTGTGCTGTTTTCATGGCGCAGGACGGGCTTTTCCGTGAGCAGAGCGATTTCTCCTTTCCGAAGATGCTTGACGTAAAGCAAAATTTGTTGTATAATGTAGAAAACAACACATAGAAAGGGGCGCTCATCATGTTTTGTCGGAACTGCGGAAATAAAATACCCGATCACTCCGAAGCCTGTCCGCTGTGCGGCACCGTACAGGCGATCACGGAACGACAGTACAGAACCGCTGCCGGAAGCCGTGCAGGTGCTGCACTCCTCCGCATTCAGGACGGACCTGCTGTGCGGAAAACCGCCCTTGTGCTTGAGATACTGGGTATTCTGCTCGGCACGGGCGGTATTCTCTTTGCACTGCTTTACAACGGCGCAGACCTGTCCGTCGGAGAACGTGCGATACTGGTTCTGCTCGGCGGTGCGCTGGCACTGGGGTTCGGGATCGCCCTGTGTGCAACTGCCGCAAAGTTTCTGAAACAGGAGGTGCGCTGATGTTTTGTCAGAAATGCGGCAATCCCATTCCGAACGGTGCGGGGAACGTCATCGGGGAACGTCTGCTCTGTGATGCCTGTGCCGATTCGCTCGTCGGGCACTTCTGTCAGCGCTGCGGCTGCGAACTCCCCTCCGACACCCAACCGCAGGAAAGCGGCAAACTGCTGTGTCAGAAATGCGCCGAAATCCCCGACGATTCCGACAACGACAAGCCTTTTCGGGACGGCGACACATTCGGACAGGCTGCCGAACGTTTCCGTCTTGTTCCCGTATGGATCGCATTCATTCTGCTGCTTCTGGCAGGGGCGGCGATTGCGGGAATGTTCGCCACGAAGATGCTCTGTTTTCACAAATGGCAGCCCGCAACCTGTCAGGAACCGGAAATCTGTCTGAAATGCGGTCATATCCGCGGCGAACCGCTTCCTCACAAGTGGAAGGAAGCCGACTGCCTCGAACCCCGCACCTGTATGCTCTGCGGTGAAACCGAGGGCGAACCCCTCGGACACGACTGGCTCGATGCCACCTGCACCGAACCGCAGATCTGTGCCCGCTGCGGTGCGGAAACAGGCGAACCGACAGGGCATATCTGGGAAGATGCCAACTGCGAACATCCCAGACGCTGTACGGTCTGCGGTCTGGAAGAAGGCGAACCCGGCAATCATGTATGGCTCGAAGCGACCTGTGAAGAGCCGATGACCTGTGAGATCTGCGGGAAAACCAAGGGCGAGGCGCTCGGACACGAGTGGCTTGATGCAACCTGCACCGAACCCGAAACCTGTAAAATCTGCGGTAAAACCAAGGGCAGCCCCAAGGGGCATGACTGGAAACCCGCAACGATCGCCGCACCGAAAACCTGTGAAAGATGCGGGGAAACAGAGGGCGAACCGCTGCGCATCTCCGACCTGTACCCGATCGACCTCATGGAGGTCACGAAGCGGGACTTTGTGAAAGCGACCGACGATGCCCACCATGAAGCAATCGGCTGTACAGAGTGTTCCGGGAGAAATTCCACGCTTGCCAGCGACAGTTTTCCGGGCTGTGTGCTTGCGTTCGAGTCGGGAGGCGACTCCACGCCCGAACATATTCACGTCTTTGAGGGCAATGTCACAGAGGATATTTCCGTCGGCATGAGTTACGAGGAGCTGGAAGAAGCACTCGGTGAACCGACATGGAAACTCAATGAAGGCGATCTTTCCGTCACGGCACTCTATACGATCAGCGGACATTTCGTGGGGTTTGAGTTCTCGGATATGCGTATCTTCCGTGATATTGTGGCATCACAGATCGGCAGGCGCTCCGATGTGACGATCCGCCATCCGGAAACGCGCTGTACTTCTGTACGGATCGACTGACTTTCACACAATTTTCACTTATTTTTCCTTTTCCATACACATATTTATACTGTTTTTTCCATACCGTTGGTGTATGATGATAGTACTGACAATACTGATTGTAATTCATTTCCTCTATCTTATACAGAAAGCCCGGCACCGTTTGCCGGGTTTTCTATGTATTCTGACCATGTGCATTCCGAAGCACTTCCCTGCTGCCCCGTCAGATGCATAAATTGAAAAATTTGAAAAAAACCCTTGACAAACGGGCGGGAATGTGCTATAATATATCATGTTGAGCGTGCGGGTGTAGTTCAATGGTAGAATTCCAGCCTTCCAAGCTGGTTACGTGGGTTCGATTCCCATCACCCGCTCCAGATCAGAAACCGACTGCATAACTTTCAGGGTTATGCAGTCTTTCTTTTTTATAAAATTTCATAATGTTCTGGACTTTACCGCTTGTTTGTGCTATAATAAAAAAAACATCAAAGAAAGGGGAACTGCAAAATGGAGTTTCTAACCGTCGAACATCTTTGTAAAACCTACGGAAACGGAGAAAATATTGTCAAAGCTCTTGATGATGTCAGTTTCACTGTCCCCAAAGGACAGATGACCGCCATTGTCGGTGCATCCGGTTCCGGCAAATCCACACTGCTGCACATTCTCGGTGCGGTTGACAAGCCGACTTCCGGCAAGGTTTTCCTGAATGCACAGGACATCTTTACACAGAATCAAAACGAACTTGCCGTGTTCCGACGCAGACAGATCGGGCTGATCTATCAGTTCTACAACCTGATCCCCGTGCTGAATGCCGAAGAAAATATCACCCTTCCCTGCATCATGGACGGCAAAAAGCCCGATCCCGCCAAGGTAGAGGAAATTCTCGAACTGATGGATCTGAAAAACCGCCGCAGTCACCTGCCTTCCCAGCTCTCCGGCGGACAGCAGCAGCGTGTCTCCATCGGGCGTGCGCTCTTTACAGAACCCGATGTGATCCTTGCCGATGAACCGACAGGCAACCTCGACAGCAAAAATTCCGCCGAGATCATCGCCCTTCTGCGCAGATCGAACCGTGAACGAAATCAGACCATGATTATCATTACCCATGATGAAGGCATCGCACGGCAGTGCGACCGTATCCTGACCATTTTCGACGGTAAAATTCTCCGTGACGAAATGACTGACATGGGAGGTGCTGCGGATGTTTGAACGGCAGCTTGCCCTGCGGTATATCCGTTCGCAGAAGCGGCACAGTATTTTCACAGTCAGCAGCATCGCCGTTGCACTTGCGCTGATGGCGCTGCTCTTTATCGGATATTCCACTTATACAAATGTCATCCGTGAATCCGCCTATTATGACAAGCCCTATCATTTCAAAATGCTCGCCCTGAATGAGAACGAATTTGCAAAGCTCTCCGCCGATCCCGATTTTATCTCCTGCAAGCGGGTGGACGAGGCAGACGGCAGCATCTCGGCGGAGATCATGCTCAAAACCTATCACGATGACTTTGGCATCTACATCAACACGCTCTTTCCTGAAAAATATATTTACAGCGACCTTACCGAGGAATTCAAGACAGAGCTGATTGATGTCAATTATCCGCTTGTCAATGCCGATCAGCTCGAATTTCCACCGAAATATGAGGCAATACGGAATCTTGCGCTGTTTTTCATCTTCATTCTGTTTCTGGTGCTGGCGCTGCGTCTGATGATTGACACGGCATTTGAGATCAGCTCCAAGGAACGGGAACGGCAGTTCGGTATGCTGCAATGCATGGGCGCTTCTCCGAAACAGATCGTCCGTGTCATCACCTTTGAAGGGCTTTTCCTGAGCATTGCGGGCATTCCGCTGGGTCTGCTGCTCGGATTCGGACTGAGCTTTCTTGTCTTTCAGGCAATACGGGCAAGCGGTATTGCAGAGGCATATTTTACCCCCGAAAAGGCAGCAGCGGTCATGCATCTGCACTTTGACCCCCTTCTGCTCCTTCTGGCAGCCGTCACAGGACTGGTGTGGGTATTCCTGTCTGCGTATCAGACAGGAATGCGTGTCATCAAGATCTCACCGATTCAGGCGATCAACGGAAGAAGCACTAAAATTATCAAAGTCCGTAAATTCTCCCTGTTCGGTTCGCTCTTCGGCTGGATGGGAAAGCTCGCCGCCCGCAACAACCACCGTCAGTTCAAGCGGTTCATCATTACTGTTGTATCACTGACACTGTCGCTTCTGCTGTTTTCTTCCTTCTCGGTCGTCCTCAACCAGCTTATGGCATCGTTTGAAAAGGTCGTTTCCCTGCTGAACCTGAATTATGACATGGGCATTGCCGTGCAGATCGACACAGATGACCCTCTCAGCTATCGGGAAGGACTCGAACGGATTCGCAGCAGCGGCTATTTTGAACTTGACGATTTCAGCGAAATGCAGATCGGCTATGTACCGTCAGAGGACGGGTCAACGCTCAACTGTGCAATTATGTATTATCCGAAGGAGATCTTTGCACAACAGTTTGAGGGAGAACTTCCCGTGACTTACGAAGAACTCACGGAACAGAACGGCTATCTTGCGATGATGCAGACTGTTTCCGGTGTGACGGAATCCCAGCGGTTCGATGAGCCGTCCGTTGCAGAGCTGCAAATCCAGCAAAGAGCCGTCGTTTCCGATGCAGACTATGAGAAGATGTCCGACACCGAAAAAGAATCCGTCAAAGATGCCATGTTCAATGATCCGGTCACGGGTGAGGAACGTCTGAAATATCGCTATACGACCACATTTGAACCCGTTGAACTGAAAATTTTCGGCACTGCACCTGAGCATATACGGGAAAATCACAGCCAGAAATTCAGCAAATATCAGATGACAGGCGATCTGGTCATTCTGGTCGGCACGCTTGACACCTATGAGAATACGGCTTACCAATATGCAGGAAAGGGCAGCCTTATCAACGAGGACGGTGCCGAATATGTACACGTCAATCTCAAAAACGAAGAAGACTATGAAGCCGCCAAGCAGTTTATTCAGGAACAGAAAGGCGTGCTGTCCCTGTATGAGGATTTCTACGGCGATCTGCGGAAAATGCGTGCAGGTATCCGTGCGGTCAGTGTCGGCGTGGCAATTATGAGCGTACTCATCGGTATCATTGCACTGGTCAACATGGTCAATATTCTGTACACGGGCATTCTGAACCGCAAGACGGAATTTGCCGCCATGCAGTGTCTCGGCATGACACAAAAACAGCTCACAGGTATGATGACGATTGAAAGTCTGCAATATGCGCTGACTTCCGGCGTTCTGGCAACGCTCCTGCATGAGGGGCTGATGTATGTGATGCTGCTCTATCTCAGACACATCGAACTGGACGACGTATTCGGGGAGATGCTGAACTTCACCGAACCTCTCCCCCGCATCTGGATCGCCTCGGCAGTGATCTTTGCCGCCGCTGTGCTGGCATCACTGATCCCGCTGCACCGACTCCGCAAGGAAAGTCTGATTGATCGGATACGGATGGTGGAATAACAAAACAAAAGCAGTCTGTACACACTACAGACTGCTTTTTATCGTTTCACTGACAGGACATTCATTCCGTTTCAAATACATCTCCGCGGTCGAGATGTTTCCCTACCCTGTCGGGAATCCGCATCCAGTGTTCTGTGCCGTCCTCATCACGGACAAATGCCATGTCCATCAGCTCTTCACCGGGGCTGAGTCCCTCACAGCCGTGGTCTTCCTCGTAGATCTCCAGAATCGTATGCTTCACACCGCATCACCTCCGATGCCGAACAGACGCTCCGTGTTCGCCTTTGCCGCCTGACGGAGTGTTTCGGGGTCTGTATGCATATAGCCTGCCAGCGTTTCCACAACATAGCGGACATTCTCCGGCACATTGGTGCGTCCGAGTCCTTTGACATTGCGGGGTGTGAGATAGGGGGCATCCGTTTCGACCAGCACACGGTCAAGCGGCAGAATTTTCACCGCCGCCCGCAGATCATCCGCACGGCGGGCATCACAGATCCAGCCTGTGATGCCGATGCAGAATCCCATTTCCAGATACGTTTCCAGTTCCTTCCGTGTACCTGTAAAACAGTGAACGACCGACCGCCTGCACACCTCCTTGTGAGACTGAAAGCGTTTCACAAAGTCCGCCGAGGCGCTGCGCTCATGCAGAAACATGGGCTTTCCGAGCTTTTCGGCAAGTACGATGTGCTGTTCCAGACAGCGTATCTGATTTTCCCGTGTGGAAAACATACGGTCAAAATCCAGTCCGCATTCCCCGACGGCAACGATGCGGGAATGTTCTGTGTGAATGCGTTCCATTTCGGTGAAATCCTCTCTGCGGGCACGGTCAGCCCCGTGGGGATGAATGCCGCAAGTGCCGTAAACGGCGTGATTTTCCACGAACGCTGCGACCTTTCTGTTTTCCTGCATATCCGAACCGGTCAGGATACAGGTCACACCGGCAGCCTCTGCATTGCTTATGATTTTCTCGGGTTCACGGAACTGTTTGCTGAATAAATTCAGTCCGATATCATAGTACTGTGTCATTTCAATCTCCTCAAACGATCACATCTGCAAAGCTGCACCGTGTGAGCTTTTGCAGGTCAGCGGGTGCAACTTCCACCTGATAGCCGATCTTTCCTGCACTGAAAATCATGCTTCCGAGTGTTTCGGCACTGCTGTGGATCACGGTGGGGAATGCTTTTTTCATGCCGATGGGCGAACAGCCGCCGTGAATATAGCCCGTCAGCGGCAGAAGCTCCTTGGATCTGAGCAAGGCAATGCTCTTTTCCCCGACGGCTTTTGCCGCCTTTTTGAGGTCAAGTTCCTCCCCCACGGGAATGACGAACACATAATGCCCGCCCTTCCCCGATTCCGTCACGAGCGTTTTGAATACCTGTGCAGGGTCCTGCCCAAGTACCTTCGCAACTTCCACACCACTGACGGCGGCGGTATCCGCATAGCAATAATGCTGATAGGAAATTTTCTTCTGGTCAAGAATGCGCATCACATTGGTTTTTTCTTTTGTCTTATCCATTTGTCCCTCCATAAGAGCCTGTTTCGTATCTTCCGGATACTCAACAGGCTCTAAAACAACCCCCGCCGCCGTCCGGGGCAGCAGGGGTCAGCGCCTTTGTCGATCAGTCCTTCTTACCGCCAAACAGTCCGGTAATGGTGTTGAGAATATCTCCGCCGCTGATCTTCGCCTTGACAGCATCGATCACAGCGTTCACCTGATCGTCCGGCAGGTCAACACCGACGATCGTTTCGATCGCCTTGACGGGTTCATTCTGGAACTTGGTCGCAAAATCCTTGTCATTCTGCACCTTTGTGACGATTTCGCTGATTTTTGCCTTAATATCCATGACAGATACCTCCCTGAATAAGATTGATAGTTACAGTATAACATATTTTGTCAAAAAAATCAATAGTTTCCTAAAAATTCCGCAAGAGCCTATAAATTTTGCCAAGGCGCTTACTGCATTGCTGTAATCAGCACATCATAGGCGATGTGCAGCAAAATGGGCGGGTAGATGCTGCGGAAGTGCAGAAAACTCCACGCAAAGACAAATCCGATTGCCAGCACGCTCAGAAATCCCAGTCCGCCGAACGCCGCAGCAAGCAGATGTTCATGAATCCAGATCGGCAGATGGATCAGCAGAAACATCACAGCATTGACTTCCGCCATGTACTTTGCGGTTTTCTCCGTGTGCATGGCATTCAGCAGCCAGCCGCGGAAGGCGATCTCCTCCGTGATACCGACAAGGACATATCCCAGCAGCCGCCATTTGAAATGCAGTTGCAGCGAATGACTCTGTATCAGGTGCATCACGATCAGAAAGACGCACACACCGCCCAGAAGCATCAGAAACCGCAGAAAATCGAATCTCTGTGTAAACATTTCTTTCAGCGGCACATACAGTTCCCCGTCAAAGCGCCGCATCAGCAGCACGGCAGGCACAACCCAGATCAGGACTTTGAGAATGCCCTCCTTGATGAAAAACAGCATCGTGCTGTCCGGCGGAAATTCCCGTTCAAACACAGGTACCAGCAACAGTTCCACACCTGCCCATGCCAGATAAAACAGCGGAATATAGAGCAGCAACGCTGTCTGCTTTTGAGTCAGTTTCATGGCATCTCCTCTGTCACAGGATTTCCCTGTCCTCGGTATCCTCGGCGGTCGGCTTGCGGATGATGGCATTCTGCGGGAACTCCTGCGCACACGGGAACGAAAACGGCATCATGGCATGATTGACCGTTTCGATGCGTTCGCCCTCCCCGTTGTAAATCTCCGTGAGCGTGAGTGAAACGGAGGCTTTTCCGGGGGCGAGAATTTCCACCGTATCCCCCGCAAAAAAGCGGTTGCGCTGAGTCGCATAGCAAATGCCGTTCTTACAGCGTTCCACAATGCCGACCACTTCACAAGTCGAAATATAGCCGGAATTTTCATAATACTGACAGGCGTTCGGGTGTCCGAAGAAAAATCCCGTGCAGTAGCGTCTGTGACTTACTTTGAAAACTTCGTCCCGAATTTCTTTCGGCAGATGATAGTCATGCGGGTGCGCCAGATAATGATCCATTGCCATACGATAGGCATTGGTCACAACGGAAACATAATACGCCGATTTCGCACGCCCTTCGATCTTGAACGAAGTCACACCCGCCTCGGCGAGTTTGTCGATGTGGTCGATCAGGCACATATCTCTTGCATTCAGGATATACGTTCCTTCCGGCGTTTCTTCAATGGGCATGGGCAGGTGGGGACGTTTCTCCTCCACAAGCGCATATTTCCAGCGGCAGGGCTGCGCACAGGCACCGCGGTTGGCATCCCTGTCTGTAAAATACGCCGACAGCAGACATCTTCCCGAAAACGAAACGCACATTGCCCCGTGGACAAAGACTTCAATTTCGAGATCTTCCGGAATACGTCGGCGGATCTCTGCGATCTCATCGAGTGACAGCTCACGGGCAAGCACCACACGCCTTGCGCCCATTTCAAAGAGGA
>JAILPP010000148.1 GCA_024699425.1 Oscillospiraceae bacterium
GCCGTATCATTTCCCAGTACTTCCACGCAATCGCTCCCAATTATACCACGTTCGTCACCGTCCCCGATACCCCCTACAACACAGGAAAAGGCAGAGGCGGCGTGGCGGCTTTCCTGCTCACCAGCGACGGCTCGGAAGCACTGATGACCTTCGGCGGCGGCTACCTCACCGCACAGGCTGAACTCCTGCTCCAGATGTGCGTGTTCTTCTCCCGCAGCCGCATGGAAGAAGAATTCCGCATCCTGACTGCCTATTATAAAGAACTGGGTATGTATGACGATGCCACTTACGCCATCATCGCTGACCGCCGTTATGCTCCCTACGTCTTTGACGGCATGGACAAGTCCCTGCGCAATCTGATCTTCCTGTTTCCCGAACACATTCCGAAACGGGTGACCCGTCAGATACTCGACTGCTTCCTGCTGCTCGCCGCACATCCCGAAGGTGTCCCCGAAAAACAGATGGCTCGTGCCCTGCATACCCATTCGACCCGCAACACGTTCCATAAACTGCTCGGTCTGCTTGCCACCGATGCCATCCGTCTCTATGAAGGACGTTATTACTTCTGACCCGAAGGAGTTTTTTCTATGAAATATCATCTGACCCGTGTGCTTGCCGGACTGACGGCGGCGCTGCTTGCCGTTCCGATTCCATCCGCCGCTGCCGAAGCAGAACAGGTCACACTGAACCCGCCCGCCGATGTGGCAGACTTTACCCCTATCGGCAGCCTGTTCCTCTCTCTCGACAGCAATATGAACGGCAGCACCATTGACGTGCATCTGATCTCCCCCGAAGGCGATCTGCTGTATTATCACTATCCCGTGTTCGTGTTCGGCAGTACGAAGATCACCTGCCCGCTGATGCGTGACGGCAATTATCGTGTCACCGTGAACTCCCCGCAGGAAGATTCCGCAAAGTACCGCACGGATACCATGATCGTACAGGTGCAGGACCCCGACCCCGCTGACCGTGTTCCTGAATTTGACCGCACGGAACATACTGTCTATTTCACCGTCAAGCCCTCGCCCGACGGGAGCGTTTCCACTTCGACAGACCCCGCCCTGAAAGATCGCACCTATGTTTCGGAAACCCATTATTCCTACGCAAGAAAGCTCTATTCTGCGGGAGATGTCACAGAGGATAATATCGTCAATGCCAAAGATGCCACGGCGATTCTCCGTGCCGCCGCTGCAATCGGTGTCAATTCCGATACGGGTCTGACTTCGCTCCGCCTTGCGGAAGCCGACTTCAACGGTGACGGTAAGATCAACGCCAAAGATGCCACACTTGTTCTCAACTACTCCACGGCATTCGCTGTCGGGAATTTCACGGGAACACCGCTGGAATTTGTCAGGTCACAGCAACAATAAAAAGAAAATACAGCTTTGCCCCCGATGCAGCACATCGGGGGCATTGCGTTTGTCAGAGAAGTTGGGGTTTGCGTCAGCAGCCGCAGTTGTTGTTGCCACAGCCACAGCCGCAGTTATTGCAGCCGCAGTTGTTGTTGTTGCCGCATCCGCAGCAGCAGATAATGAGAACCAGAATGATGATCCAGCAGCAGCCACCGTCAAAGCATCCGTTCATAAGTCATATCTCCTTTGAATCTGGTATTTGGTCGGCTTTGCGCCTTCCATAGTGCAGTATATGACTTACAGCGAAATGTGTTACTGACAGCGGAAACTTTCAATGCAGGTGTACTGCGGGAATACCAGACGCAGACAATGAACTCCCCGCGGCGGCATAAACGGCGCTGTCACTTCCTGTATATCCGAAAAGCCGTCACATACGGGCAGGACGATCTTTGCGGCGGGCGTGTTCTCATTGTCGAGATACATCTGCACTTCCGTTTCACAGTTCGGCGCAGCGCCCCGCAGCGTGATCTGCGTGATGTCGTCCGTACAGCAGTTCCGGAACGAGATCTGACTGTGCCACCCTTCCAGTCCCCGCACCTGTACTTTGCCCGTCTGCGGGTCGGTGTGCAGCTCCGTGCGGTACTGTTCATCCCAGAATTCCGCCTTCACGGTCTGATGCAGGTCACGGGGCGGGATTTCCTCGCCCTCGATATGCAGTGTCTGACGGCAGCGGATGTCACGGCTCGACGCACCGATCAGAATTTCATAATCCCCCGTTTCCAGACAGAAACGCTCACGGGTCACGTCCCAGATCTCCAGTTCCGAAAGCGGTATGGTCAGCTTTGCCTTGCGCATCTGTCCTGCGGGGACTTCCAGACGTGTAAACCCGACAAGCTGCACAACAGGTCGTTTCACACGGTCACTCAGCGCACGGGCATAGACCTGAACCACTTCTTCCCCGTCCCGCAATGAAGTATTTGTCACCTTGACGGTGATGTGAATGCCTTCGGGAATGAATTTGATGTATTGCAGTACATAATCAAAACGGCTGTAACTCAGCCCGTATCCGAACGGGAACAGCACTTCGCCCCGATACCAGCGGCAGGTCATTTCCGTCTGCATGATGTCATAATTCCCGATCGGGGGCAGACATTCATCATCGGGATACCACGTCTGCGGCAGCCGTCCTGCGGGGTTATACGCCCCGAAGATCACATCTGCCACGGCGTGACCGAGTTCGGGTCCTGCATGACACGTCCAGAGGGTCGCATCTGCCTGCTGTATCTGTTCTTCCATTGCGTAGGGGTAACTGGAAACCAGAACGTGAATCAGCGGAATGCCCGTCTCCGCAAGGGATTCGGACAGCTTTTGCAGATGTTCCCGCTGTACGGCAGGGAGCGCAATGCTGCGGCGGTCGAAACATTCCCTTGCCACCTGCATGGGGTCACTTCCGCCGCAGTACAGCACGGCATGGCAAGTCTTTGCAAGGGCGGTCATACGTTCCCAGCCGTCCGAAACAGAGATCATATGGAACACACAGGAACGGTCGGGGTGTGCCAGATACTTCGTCATGACAAGCCCGCCCTCGCCCACGGAAAAGACCTTTCCGCAAAGACGGTCGGAGAAGATGCACCCCTGTAACCGTTCACTCCACGCAAGGCGGAGCGATTCGCCCGTCATCCAGTCGTAGACTTCCGTGCCCGAAAGTTTCGGGAACATACCGCAGCCGTTGACAAATCGTCCCGTCTGCACATGGCAGAGGTTTGTCCACGCTCCGTCGTCATCGAGTTCGCAGAGGTAAAATTCCGCTGCGTGTTCCTCGTCCGTATCGGCATAGAGGAAATCGTCCTCTCCGATGCAGACGAATTTCCCGTTCGGGGCTTTGAGCTTGACAATATCCCAGCCGCAGTCGTACACAACGTCACAGCCGCATTCTTCCAGACCATTGCGAATCGTGCAGAGATAGTCGGAATAGCCCGTGTACCAGTCTTTCAGACAGCGGTCGGCATTCTGTCCGAACAGACCGATCCTGTTCTGTACGGCAGATTCCAGCGGGAGCGTTCCCGCAGGATTGTCAAGCAGGACGATGCCCTCTCTTGCGGCACGGCGGTTCAGGGCACGGTCGGCTTCGGTGTTGACATCGGCACGGGTGAGATGATCGTAAGGCGTTTCCGCATCGAACAGACCAAGCAGAAAACGGCTTTCCAGCATATTGCCGACTGCGGTATCCAGATCTTCTTCGGTGATCAGACCGTCTGCAAGTGCTTTCCGTGCGGCGGCGGTGACACAGCCCTCATCATCCAGCATGATGTCCGTTCCCGCATGAAGGCAGGCGGCAAGGGACTGCGCATGAGATGCAAAGGCATGATGTGAGGTGACGTTCTGACTGAAATCGCCCCCGTCGGTAATCACGAACCCAAGTCCCCATTTGTCTTTCAGGACGGTTTTCAGTTCGGGATTGAGTACGGCGGGCACATGATTGATCTCGTTGTATGCTGCCATGACTGCAT
>JAILPP010000151.1 GCA_024699425.1 Oscillospiraceae bacterium
ACGACCACAACTGTTCCCACTACAACGACAAGCACGACAACGACCACAACTGTTCCCACTACAACGACAAGCACCACGACCACAACCGTTCCCACTACAACGACAAGCACGACAACGACCACAACCGTTCCCACTACAACGACAAGCACGACAACGACCACAACTGTTCCCACTACAACGACAAGCACGACAACGACCACAACTGTTCCCACTACAACGACAAGCACCACGACCACAACCGTTCCTACCACCACAACAAGCACAACCGCAACCACCACCACTGAGGCAACAACTACAACCACAACTGTTCCCACGACTACAACCGAAGAAACCACCACAACAACAACGACCGAGGAAACAACTACCACAACAACAAGCAAGCCCACAGGCATGGACGAGGACAGCGACAGCCAGTCTACAACAACCGTTTCTGCCAACGACAACACAAGCGATGAAAATTCCACCACGTCCGCACCTGTAAATCAGCATCAGACCACAGAGACAACTCCGGTCGGCAGCACAGATGTCAAGCCCGCTACGGAGACAACTGCTCCCACAAATACCACTCCCGTATCCACAACAGTTCCTGCATCTACAACAGTTCCCACGTCTCCGACAGTTCCCGTACCGGCAAGACCGCAGACTCCGACCGGCGGCGGATTCGTACATCAGCCCAATCCCCGCCAGATTCCGAGATACACCGGTCCTGTTCCGGTTGAGGCAGCACCTTCTTCACCGACAACTCCCGGCGGTGCAGCCAACGTCACAACAGGCACGACACCTTCGACCGGTGAGCGTGTGAACTATCTGCCGCTGATCCTCCTGCTTCTTTCCGCAGGCACGGCAGCAGGTGCATTCGCAGCACGCAAACGGCATGATGACGACGACGATGCGTAATCCGTAACATCACAGAACCCCTGCACAGTATGCGCTGTGCAGGGGTTTCTCCTTGGCTGTTTTTATTTTTATAAAGCAAACCCTCCTGTCTGTCCGGCAGGAGGGCTTTTCTGTGTATTATTCCAGTTCAAATGCACCTGTATAGAGTTTGTAATACTGTCCCTTTTTGGCAATGAGCTGGTCATGACTGCCTCGTTCGATGATCGAGCCGTGGTCGAGTACCATAATGACATCCGAGTTGCGCACGGTGGAAAGACGGTGTGCAATGACAAATACCGTTCTGCCCTCCATGAGCTTATCCATGCCCGCTGCCACGATTGCTTCGGTTCGGGTGTCGATGGAAGAGGTCGCTTCGTCCATAATCATAACGGGCGGGTCAGCAACGGCTGCACGGGCGATGGCAATGAGCTGCCGCTGTCCCTGCGAGAGATTCGCACCGTTGCCTGTAAGCTCCGTATCATAGCCGCCCGGCAGACGGGTGATGAAATCGTCCGCACCTGCGAGCTTTGCGGCGGCGATGCATTCTTCATCGGTGGCATCGAGTTTGCCGTAGCGGATATTGTCCATGACCGTTCCCGTAAACAGGTTGGTCTCCTGCAAAACGATACCGAGCGAACGCCGCAGATCGGATTTGACGATCTTGTTGATGTTGATGCCGTCATAGCGGATCTTGCCGTCTGCAATGTCGTAGAAGCGGTTGATGAGATTGGTGATGGTCGTTTTGCCCGCGCCCGTCGAACCGACAAAGGCGATCTTCTGACCGGGCTTTGCATAGACACAGACATCATGCAGCACTGTCTTTTCGGGAACATAGCCGAAATCCACATGATCGAGCATCACATCACCTTCGAGTTTCGTATAGGTGACAGTGCCGTCTGCCTGATGGGGGTGTTTCCATGCCCAGTGTCCCGTGTGACGTTCTGTCTCAGTGATCGTGCCGTCTGCGGCGATCTCAGCGTTGACGAGTTTCACATAACCGTTATCGGGTTCAGGTTCTGCGTCCATGATCGCAAAGATACGCTCTGCACCTGCAAGCGCCATGACAACGGCATTGATCTGCTGTGCCACCTGATTGACGTTGCCTGTAAACTGCTTGGTCATGTTCAGGAATGCCACCACGATGGAAACATCGAGCAGACCCTTGAACGCAGGGTCTTTTGCCGCCATGACAAGGCTGTAAATGCTGGGATTCTTCATGCCGATCAGTACAAGCGCACCGCCGATGACCGCAAGCAGCACATACAGAATATTGCCAATGTTCATGACAACAGGACCGAGCGTATTGGCATAGGCATTTGCCCTGTACGCATCGCTGCAAAGTTCTTCATTGATCTTGTCAAATTCCGCCTGTGCCTTCTTCTCGTGGTTAAAGACCTTGATGACCTTCTGACCGTTCATCATTTCCTGAATGTAGCCTTCCGCCTTGCCGACGGACTGCTGCTGACGGATGAAGTACTTTGCCGAACCGCCGCCCATCTTGCCGGAGGCGAACATGATCGCCACGACACCGACTACCGTGAAGAGCGTGAGCCACAGGCTGTAATAGATCATGATGCCGAACACGACAATGACGACAGTTCCTGCACGGAGCAGGGTCGGGAGCGCCTGTGAAATGAGCTGACGGAGCGCATCGGTATCATTCGTATAGGTACTCATGATATCGCCGTGCTTGTGGGTATCGAAATAGCGCAGGGGCAGGTTCTGCATTTTGCGGAACATACTCTGCCGCATCTTGTCCAGAAATCCCTGTGTGATGAATGCCATGAGCTGTGTGTACAGCGTAACGGCAGCCAGTGCCAGAAGATAGAGGACAACGAGCGTCACCATTTTGGGAATGAGCTGTGCGCTGGTGTCCTCCCAGCTCCAGCCGCCTTCCAAGGCATCGGTGATGAGTTTGATGACCTGCTGGATGTACATATCCGGAATGGCGGAGACGATCGACGAAAACAGAATACATACGACCGTCAGAGGCACCATGAACGGGAAAAATTCCATGAGCATTTTGATGAGCCGTCCGAGAACCTTCGGATTGGCAGAACCGCCCTTGCCCTTCGGCATACGTCCCGGCATTAGTCCTCACCTCCGTTTCCGCTGGTCTGCTGTTCAAATACTTCTCTGTAGATCGGCGAACGGGACAGCAGTTCCTCGTGTGTGCCGACATCGGCGATTGTGCCGTTATCCATGACGATAATCATATCCGCATCCTGTACGGAAGCGACACGCTGTGCAATGATGATCTTGGTCGTCTCCGGAATGAACTCACGGAATCCCTGACGGATGAGCTGATCGGTCTTGGTATCGACTGCACTGGTGGAGTCGTCAAGAATCAGAATCTTCGGCTTTTTGAGCAGCGCTCTTGCAATGCAGAGACGCTGTTTCTGACCGCCCGAAACGTTCGTGCCGCCCTGTTCGATGTACGTTTCGTACTTGTCGGGGAAGCGTTCGATGAACTCTTCCGCCTGTGCCAGACGGCAGGCGTGGGTGATCTCCTCATCGGAGGCGTTCTCATTGCCCCAGCGGAGGTTTTCCGCAATCGTGCCGGAGAACAGTTCGTTTTTCTGAAGCACCATTGCCACGGAATCACGGAGCGTTTCGAGGTCGTACTGACGGACATCCGTGCCGCCGACTTTCAGTGTGCCCTCTGTGACATCGTACAGGCGGGGAATGAGCTGCACCAGTGTGGATTTGCTCGAACCCGTACCGCCGAGAATACCGACTGTCGTACCCGTGGGAATGTGCAGGGAAATATTTTCCAGTGCGGAACGCTTTGCCTGTGCGGAGTATTTGAAGCTGACGTTCTCGAAGTCAATGCTGCCGTCCGTAACTTCCATCACAGGCTGTCCGGGATTGACAAGCGTGGGCTGTTCGGTCAGTACTTCATCAATACGCTTGAGCGATTCTGCGGACATTGTGACCATGACATAGATCATGGAGAGGAACATCAGCGACATGAGAATCTGTACGCCGTAGGTAATCATGGCAGAGATCTGCCCGATGTCCACCGAACGGTCAACAACAGCCATATGTGTGCCGACAGTCAGGATAAACACCATATCGAAATACATACAGAGTGTCATCAGAGGCTGGTTGAGTGCCACGATGCGTTCGGCTTTGGTGAAGTCCTTGCGGATATCCTCACTTGCCCTGCCGAATTTTTCCTTTTCGTGTTCCTCACGGGAAAAGCCCTTGACCACGCGCATACCGCGCACATTTTCCTCGACAGATTCGTTCAGGCGGTCGTACTTCTTGAACACCGAACGGAACGCAGGCAGGGCGAATTTTCCGATCAGAGCCAGACCGACCACCAGCAGCGGGATCACGACAACGAATGCTGTTGCCAGTGAACCGCCCATCCTGTAAGCGGCAATGACCGAGAGAATGAACATCAGCGGCGAACGCAGTCCCATGCGGATAATCATCATGAAAGCGAACTGCACGTTGTTGACATCGGTCGTCATGCGGGTCACAAGAGAGGAGGACGAGAATTTGTCAATGTTCTGAAAGGAATACTTCTGCACCTGTGCAAAGAGGTCGTGGCGGAGATTCTTGGAAAGACCTGTCGCCGCTTTGGAGCAGGTGAAGGCTGCCAATGTACCGCAGGCAAGGGAAACAATCGCCATTGCGGTCAGAATCAGACCGGTTCTGATGACCATTTCCATCGGTGAACCGTCATTGACAAAGGTGATGAGGTCGGCTGTTTTGGTGGGGATCAGTGTTTCAATGACAGCTTCTCCCAAGATGAACACTAATGTCAGGATCGTGGCTGCCTTGTATTCACGGATACAGGCAAGCAGCCGTTTCAGCATAAACATCATCCTTTCTGAAAGTAAATCTGCGAAGCCCCCGGTCACGGAAACCGAGGGCGTGGAACGCTTTATTTATTGTACCGCATTTTGGCTGTTTTGTCAAGTATCTAACCCGATTTTTGTGCATTTTAGCGGTCTGTCACCATTCGCTGTCCTTGTCGAGTTTGCGGAAGTAGAGAATGCAGGCGATGCTGCCGATGGCGCAGAGGGTTTCGGTCACGGGGAAGGCGAGCCACACGCCCGTGGTTTTCCAGACGAGTGACAGCAGGAACGCCGTCGGAACGATCACGAACAGCCCCCGCATCAGGGAGAGAATGTTCGCAGGTCGGACGTGTTCCCGACAGGAAAGATAGACTGCCGTGATGATATTGAGTCCCGCGCCGAGCGCACCTGTGAAATAGATGCGCATTCCCCGCACGGAAAGCGCCTGTAATTCGGGGTCGTTTTCGCTGTTGAAAACGGATGTGACAGGTTCTGCCAGCAGAGCTGTCCCTGCATACATCAGCCCGAACAGCAGAATCACAGTGCCGATGCCGTACAGGAGTAAAGTCCGTGCATCTTTGCTTCTGCCTTTTCCCGTGCTGCGGGAGATCAGCGGCTGCATTCCCTGTGAAACACCCGTGAATACCGAGATCACCACCAGCGCAATATTGGCGATGATGCCGTAGGCGGCGACACCTGTATTTCCCGCATAGCGCTGCATGAGCAGATTGAAGGCGAAGATCACCACGCCGTTGGAAAGTTCCGCAATGAGCGCCGAACCGCCCGTCAGCAGAATGATACTGCTCTCCTGCGAGGAAAAACCTGTCGGGTACAGATGAAACCGGTTTTTGCCTTTGAAGTAATGCGGGAGCGTCACGCCGATGCTGATGACAGGGGCGAGACAGGTCGCAAAGGCAGCACCAAACATTCCGAGGCGGAACAGGTACATAAATACCCAGTCCAGAAAAATATTTGCAAAGCTGCCCGTCAGCATGGCGGTCATGGCAAGACGGGGCGCACCGTCATTGCGCAGGAAACTCAGCAGGATATGATTTGCCATGAACAGCGGCGCACAGAGCATGATCGTCCGCAGATAGACCGTTGTCATATCGAGGACGGTTTCATCTGCGCCGAGCAGGACGGCGATCTGCCGTGCATAGGTCAAACCCGCAAGCATGATGAGAAATGCGGAAACGGCGGCAATGCGTATCGTCCGTGTGAACGCCTGACACGCTTCTCCGATCTCCCCGACACTCACCCGCAGCATGAACCTTGCCCCGCCGCCCATGCCGAGCATCAGTGCAATGCCGTTGATGATGCTGAAAATGGGAAGGGCAATGTTCAGCGCTGCCAGTCCCCCCGAACCGAGCCAGCGGGAAATGAAGAACGTATCCGCCAGAATATAGCAGGAAAGTCCCAGCATACCGAGAATCTGCAACGTGACATAGCGGATGTATTCTCCGAAAAGTGATCGCTTCATACTACCTCCATAACACAAAATGACCGCCATTCCTGCCCGCAAAGACCTATGGGCAGAAATGACGGCTTCCTCACCCTGTCCGGTGACAGAGTGTACCGATTGATGCAGTTTAAGACACAAGTACGGGATACTGTGCCAGTACTTTGATTCCCTTTGCGGCGAGTTTCTCCTCCGCAGCGGAAACGTCGGCAGCGTTCATGGCGGTGTCCGTGATGAATACCGTCTCACCGTCAGCCGTGTTCAGGGTCGTGCCTGTGAGCTGACCGAATACGGCAGTCAGATCCGCCGCCTGCGCACCTGTCGTGCGGACATAGCGCTTTGCAGTGAAAGCGGCAAAATCCTCGATGAAATCCGTGGAATTGACATTTTCCCATGTCTGTGAGGGAATCGTGTGGTCAAGCTGGACTTCTTCGATCATATCACCGAGAACGGCACTTGCGGTCGGGAACTTGCCTGCACCTCTGCCGTAGAACATTGCCTTGCTGATGCCGTCGCCCCGTACCATAACGGCATTGTATACGCCGTTGACCTGAGAGAGGAGATTATCTTCTTCCACGACCATGGGCATGACTGTCGGGAGGATCTTGCCGTTTTCGAGGCGCTGCACTCTTGCAATGAGCTTGATGGTGTAGCCGAGTTCGCTTGCAAGCTCCACATCTTTCAGCTCAACTTCACGGATCCCCTTGGTATAGACCGATTCGGGATAAACGTGCTTGCCGAATGCCAGAGAGGAGAGAATGCAGATCTTGCGGCAGGCATCGTGACCTTCCACGTCAGCGGTGGGGTCTTTTTCGGCATAGCCCTTTTCCTGTGCGAGTGCAAGTGCGGTGGAAAAGTCCATGTTTTCCTTAATCATCTTGTTGAGAATGAAATTGGTCGTGCCGTTGAGAATGCCCGCGATGGCAGTAAAATCATTGGCGGCAAGGCACTTGTGCAGCGGGCGGATGATCGGGATTGCACCGCCGACAGAGGCTTCAAAGAAGAAATTGACATTGTGTTCCTTTGCGGTTTGCAGGAGAATGTCACCTTTGGCGGCAACAAGCTCCTTGTTGGACGTTGCCACGCTCTTTCCTGCTTCGAGGCAGGACTTGACGAATGTGAAAGCGGGTTCTGTGCCGCCCATGCACTCCGCAACGACTTTGACTTCGGGGTCTGCCAAGATCACATCGAGGGACTTGACGACTTTATTTCCGTAGGGTCTGTCGGGGAAGTCACGCAGGTCAAGGATATAGCCCATTTCGAGGGACTGACCGCATCGCTTCTCGATGAGCGCCTTATTTTTCTCAAATAATTCCACGACGCCGGAGCCGACCACTCCGCAGCCGAGTACTGCAAATTTCACCATTTTGTTTTCCTCCAGATTCTTCTGCTGCTTATTCGCCCGACAGGATCTTCACACTGACAACACCTTCGACACCGACGAGCCGTTCTTCCAGTTCGTGGGGGGTCTGCACCGCACCGGTCAGACGGACGGAAAATGTCACCCCTGCAACGCCGTCAATGGGGATATTCTGATTGACGGTGAGAATATTGGCATCTAATGCATAGAGCGCAGAAAGCACACTCGAAAGCACACCCGCTTCATCACGGAGTGTCAGGTGCAGGTTCATGATGCGCTGTGTGAGCTTGTCCTCGTAGGAGAACACGCAGTCCTTATATTTATAGTAGGCGCTTCTTGAAATGCCGATGCGCTTGCAGGCAGCCGCGGAGCTTTTTTCCTCACGGTATGCCAGAAGGCGTTTGACTTCAAGCACCTTGCTGATGACATCCGGCAGCACGGACGCATCGACCACAATAAGCTGTGAACGCTGTTCCATACAGTTCCTCCCGAAATCATGCGTGATCGGAGCGATCTGCTCCGGGACGCTGTGTTTCAAACGTCCGTGTACAACATACAATTGTACTCATATATTATACTATACCATGTTTTGCGGAATTTGTCAAGCCTTTTTGTTTTTTTTTCTTTTGCGGGCGATGCGGCAGCGGCGGTAGAAAAAATTCACACAATCCTTAAAAAAAGTTGTAGACAAAATTGATAAAATATGCTATAATAGGTATGACAAACCATCAGGCTGCCTGCCGGTCTCTGCCTTTGCAGACATGACGCTCTCCGGCGGCGGTATCCGGGAAAGGAAGCGAAAGCTATGCGTCACGAAAAATCCTGCGGTGCGATCGTGTACCGCAGATTTCACGGGAATATTGAGATCCTGCTGATACGGCATATCAATTCAGGTCACTGGTCATTCCCGAAAGGTCATGTGGAGGCAGGGGAAACGGAGATCGAAACTGCCAGGCGGGAGATCAAGGAGGAAACTTCCATAGATGTGATTATTGACCCGACATTCCGTGAGACGGTTTCCTATTCACCCAAGCGGGATACACAGAAAGTAGTGGTCTACTTTATCGGCAAGGCGAAGAATTACAATTTTGTTCCGCAGGCGGAGGAAATTTCCGAAGTGCGCTGGGTGGACATCGGGTATGCATCGCATATCCTGACCTATGAGAACGACAAGAACATTGTCATCAAAGCACGGAACGTCATCAAAAATTCCACAAGTTGAACCGACCCCCTGTCTTGTACGGCAGGGGAGTATTATTTTCTGAGAGGTGCAGAATTATGGCAGAACTTGCAGAGGAAATACGGGCATTTGAGCCGTTGAGAGAGGAAGAAGCCCGTGCCCGTGAACAATTGCTGGAACTGATCGCACGATATGGGGAACATCTCCTTGACCGTGACTGTGAGGCGGGGCATATTACCTGTTCGGGATTTATCCTGTCACCCGATCTGGAACAGACGCTGATGGCATATCATCTGATCTACCGTTCCGTCGGCTGGACAGGCGGTCATGCGGACGGCGAGAAAGATCTGGCAGGCGTTGCCATACGGGAAGCAAAGGAGGAAACTTCCGTCACGCAGATTTATCTGCTGACACGGCGGATTCTTTCAATTGACATTCTGCCCGTCCCGCCGCACGAGAAGCACGGAAAGCCCGTTCCCGCACATCTGCATTACAACGTGACCTACGGACTGATCGCCCCTGTGAACCAGCGCATTGCCGACAAGCCCGATGAAAACCACAGTGTCCGCTGGCTGCCTGTCGGGGAAATTGCAGCCTGCTGCACCGAACCGCACATGATACCGATTTATACCAAACTGGTCGGACGTATGCAGGACATTGCCGCCGAAAAATCCGCAGTTGCAGGAAAGCTCATATCGAAATTATTGCCGTGGTACGGGGGAAATCACCGTGACCTGCCGTGGCGCAGGGACAAAGAGCCGTATCATATCTGGCTGTCGGAGATCATGCTGCAACAGACGAGAGTGGAAGCGGTCAAGGGGTATTATGCGAAGTTTCTGGCGGAACTGCCCGACATTCCCGCCCTTGCCACCTGTGCGGAGGAAAAGCTGCTCAAACTGTGGGAGGGGCTTGGGTATTACAACCGTGCCCGCAATCTGCAAAAGGCGGCAAAGCAGATCATGGACGAATACGGCGGAACATTCCCGCAGACGTATGCGGAGATACGCCGTCTGTCGGGCATCGGGGATTATACGGCGGGGGCGATCGCTTCGATCTGTTACGATCTGCCGACCCCTGCTGTTGATGGAAATGTTCTGCGGGTGATGGCACGGCTTACGGAAGATTTCCGCAATATTCTGGACAGTGCATTCAAGGCGGACGTGACAGCGCAGATTGCCGCCGTTTATCCGCAGAAGAACGCAGGAGATCTGACACAGGCGCTGATTGAGATCGGGGCAGTTGTGTGCATTCCGAACGGCGCACCGAGATGCGGAGAATGTCCGTTGAAACCGTTCTGCATGGCGCATCGGAACGGCAGCACGGAGCTGCTCCCTGTCCGTGAAAAAAAGACAAAGCGCCGCACAGAGCAGCGCACGGTTCTGGTATTGAGCTGTGAGGGAAAATATGCTGTGCGGAAGCGTCCGCCGAAAGGGTTGCTTGCATCGCTGTACGAGCTGCCGAACGTGGAGGGACACCTGACAGCGGAGGAAGCAGTCAGCCTGTGCAGTCAGTGGGGAACGTCCCCGAAGGAGCTGCAAAAGACCGTGGAACGCCGTCACATCTTCACGCACATCACATGGGAAATGCAGGGCATTTTCATCGAATGCGCCGAAATGCCCCCGCAGTTCCTCTGGGTCACGCCGGAGGAGCTGTCGCAGAAGTATTCTCTCCCGACTGCATTCCGCTGTGTTCTGGAGTAAGACGTGCTGAGAGTGTGTTGGGGGGCTACTCGCCCCCCAAACCCCCTCGGCAGGGGAATGATTCCCCTGCACCCTCATCGCTTTTTTAATTTGAAAGTGCATTGTAAATTGAGGAATAACACTGCGGGTGCAGGGCTGCATAGCCCTGCCGGGGGTGTGGGGGCAGCGCCCCCACAAACAGCCCTACAAGCAGCATTACTGACGAAACAGCTTTTCCCGCACATAGCGGCGCAGGCGGGCAGGCTGGGGGAGGAGGTACTCGATCACGGCGCAGTATTTGTCCACGACGGTGATGACGTAGGTTTCCGCATATTTCGGGCGGGGGACGGTCACAGGCCACATATGCTTTCCGATCATGTCACGTTCACGGTCGTTCATGTCGATCAGTTTTTCGGCGGCTCTGAGGGCGACTTCGGGGTGATTTCTGCTGTGCCGCACGGCGGGGAAACTTCGGGTATATTTTGCCGTGTCATAGTGATACAGGTCATGCAGAAGTCCCGCACGGGCGGCGGAATCGGCATCGAGGTGCAGCATTTTGCATAACTTGAAATTATAATACGAAACGTTCAGACAATGCTGATAGCGTGTTGTCATCTTGTGATGCGTGAAGGCGGAAAGTTCCTGCACGGCATCACTCCGGAGCAGATCACGCACGACGGGGTAGAACTCCGTCTGCATGATATTCTTGCGGCTTCCGGTGACGTGGATCCACTTGCCCTGTTCGATGAGTTTTGCGATTTCCGCTTTTCGGGCTTTTGTCATGAGAAACGCTCCTCTCTGACCGGTGCAGTCAATCCTTCTGCTCACGGCAGTCCGCACACAGTCCGTACAGCACCGTTTTGGACTGGTCGATCTGAAAGCCGTGATGCTCCAAAATATGCGCTTCCATGCTGTCAAGATGCTCACAGGTCACATGAAACAGCCGTTCACAGCGGGTGCATTTGAGGTGGAAATGCCGTCTGCACGCACTTTCGGTGCGCCTGTACTCATAGCAGGCGCAGCTTCGGGCATCGAGCGTATATTTCCGCACGGTTCCGTCGGTGACGAGGGCATCAAGATAGCGGTAAATTGTCGCTGTGCCGACCGGAGTGCCTTCATTTTCGAGATGGCGGGAGAGTTCCTGTGCGGTGATATGTTCCCCCTCATGTTCGGTCAGATAGCGGAGA
>JAILPP010000015.1 GCA_024699425.1 Oscillospiraceae bacterium
CTTTGGCAATGATCGCCCATGAACTGGAAAAACAGATGTAAACATAAAGCTGTCCTGCGATAAGCGGGACAGCTTTTTAGTATTCAGTTTTCAGCACACACACACTCACTACAAATCCGTCGTGTACGGTCTGCCAGAATACGGCATCGGATCTGGTGCATCTGATCTCGTCCCCGTCAAGGCGGAAGCCCACTTCCCGCATGGGATAGGAGATCCCCGTGCCGATTGCCTTGACATAGGCTTCTTTCAGCGTCCACAGACGGGTGAACAGCAGATCGGGTTCGGCACTTTCTGCAAGGGCTTTGCGCTCCTGCTCGTCGTAGACACGCCGCACAACGCCTTCCCGCAGTTTCCGCACAGGTTCTGTATCTGCACCGCATTCCCGCGGCGAAAGCAGACACACCCCAAGCCCCTTACAGTGCGACAGATTGAAATGCACCGCACAGTCGGGAAGATACGGCTTGCCCATTTCCGTTTTCGCATACTGCAAGGCGTGCGGCAACGTCACACCGCACGCCTTCGCATATTCCGGGAGTACCGTCTCTAACAGCGCATGGACACGGGCGGACTGCTCACGCTCCGTTCCCTCGCAGAAAGTCGCATACAGCGCACCGAATGCTGTCGGCAGGGGCAGACGGATCACTTCCATTCCTTCGGCTGATACCCCCGTTCCGTCATGAAGCTGCGCAGGCGCAGATAGGTCTCTTCGCTGATGACGTGTTCGATCTTGCAGGCATCTTTCTCCGCAGTCACGGGATTGACCCCCAGATATTCCGCAAAGAAATCCGTGATGAGTGTGTGGCGGTCATAGACGGAGATCGCACGCTTGATGCCGTTTTTTGTGAGTTTGATGCCGCCGTCCGTTCCCATTGTGATAAGCCCTTCCTCACGGAGAATCTTCATGGCACGGCTCACACTTGCCTTGGTGTAGCCCAGTTCATTGGCAACGTCCACACTGCGGACAAAGGGACTTTTTCGGCTCAAAAGATAAATTGTTTCCAGATAATCTTCACCGGATTCATGCAGAGGCATACAGTTCGCTCCTTTCGTACCGGGTTCTGACCGGTCGGTTTCCTATCGGGTTTCTCTGAAATTCAGCGCAGAGAATCCCATGTAGTATCTATTTTACCATAAAACCTATGGGATTGTCAATCGTTTTGCGTGATTTTTTCTTCTGTCTCCGCATCGCCGTCTGTGGGGGCGTGAGTTCGTTCACACGGATCGCCAGCATGGTCAGATCATCAAACTGCGGCGCATCGCCCACAAAGACATCGACATCTTTCCGTACTGCCTGAAGCAGTGCTGTCGGTTCAAGATCGGTCTGTTTCTGCATCAGTTCGTTCAGGCGTTCCATGCCGTACATCTCATTTGCGTCATTGGTCGCTTCGGGTACGCCGTCGGTGTACAGGAACAGACAGTCACCCTTCTGCAACTGCATGGTGTTGGACAGATAGCGGATTCCGCCCATTGAAGCAAGCGGGATTCGCTTTCTCTTGGGCTTGACGATTTCGACTTCGCCGTTTGCGTGCAGCAGAAGCGGGTTTTCATGTCCTGCTTCGGAGAAGGTCAGTTCTCCCGTGCGGATGTTGTAAAGTCCCAGCCATACGGTCACGAACAGTTCACCGCCGTTGCCTTCGTCAAGCTGATTGTTGGCATTGGTGAGGATTTCCTCGACCGATTCGCCGTTCTGTGCGTGGTTTTTAATCAACGTCTTGGCAATGACCATGAAAAGCGCCGCCGGTACGCCCTTGCCGGAAACGTCGGCAATGACGATCGCAAGATGATCTTTGTCTGCCATGAAGAAATCATAGAAGTCACCGCCGACTTCCTTGGCGGGTGTCATGGTGGCGTAGATGTCAAATTCCGAAATATCGGGAAATGCAGGGAAGATCTGCGGCAGCATGGATGCCTGGATGTTCGTGGCAACGTTCAGTTCCGCACCGATGCGCTCCCGTTCGGCGGTCACGGTCTGCAAGTTGTTCATGTACTCGGTCAGTTCCCGTATCATAGAGGCAAATTCCTCTGCAAGGGAGTTGATCTCATCGTGAATCTTATTGCCTGCGGTGAGTTCATCGGCAAGGGCGGTATCCTTGGTTTCCGAATACTTTCTGACGTGGTTTTCCAGTCGGGTGATACGGTTGATGACACTCGTTCTGACGATGCCCTGCATGATCTGGACACAGATTCCCAGAATCAGCAGCGTCAGAATCATATTGGCAATGACTTCCACCAGAATGGCTTCCTGTACGGCAAGAATCGTCACATCCGCAGCCAGCACGGCGACCTTTTCACCGTTGTACATGATCGGCAGGTAGTAGGTGTAGACATCGCCGTAAATGTTCTTCACGGTGTCGAGCTGATCGGGAAGCTGGCTGGTCTCCCATGTTTTCCACATCATCGGGTAGATGTCTCTGGAAACGTTGGCGGTCAGACCGAGCTGCATATACTGTTTTCCGTCGATCTCCACGGGATTTTCCCGCACGCCGTTGAACAGGATGACGACCAGATCGTCCGGCATGTCGTCCTGCGGAACAATGACATAGACGTATTCCAGATGAAAGGCATCTCTTGCCTGTTCAAAATGTGTCAGCCAGTACTCGTACTGGTACTTGGCATAGGCGAGCTTTGTCTCATGATCGAGATCTGCAAAGCCGATGTCCTTATGAAAGACCGCATCGGGATAATTCTTCTCAAAAACAGCGTAAAATGCATCCTGATCTCTGGTATAGTCGCCGTCAAAGTCAAAATCGATCAGCAGTTCGTCCCAGTATTCCATATAGAACTTCTGAAGCTCCGCAAAATCGGCACCGTTGACATTGAGCAGATTGTAGACATAAGTCACCGTCTGCTTCATCATATTCTGGTAGTCGTTCCGATACACGGACTGTTTGCTTATATATGTCGTAATTGCGATCAGGGACAGTGAAACGAACGTGAATCCCAGAAACAGCAGACGAAATCTGGTCATCAGTTTCGTTTTGATTTTGGATTTCTGTTTCGGCTTCTCTTCAGGTACTGCCATGACAGTTCCTCCTTTTCCGGAAAGTATGGGGGTCTGTTGCTCCACAAATAGTATAACATATTATGAGAATTTTTGCAAGTGCAGAATGCAATTATCTGACCGTTCAAATGAAGATTGACAAAATGCCGCTTTTCTGTTATAATGAATAGGAATGCTGAAATGAGGTGATCCCATGCTGCTGAAAGCAGATCATGTTTACAAGGTTTTTCACGGTGAAACGCTGCTTTCCGATATTTGCCTGCAAATCGAGGATAACGACCGCATCGGGCTGATCGGTGCGAACGGCTGCGGCAAATCCACACTGCTCAAACTGCTGCTGGGGCAGCTTCTGCCCGATCATATGACCGAGGGTGACGGTCAGATCACCCGTGCCGCCAAGACTTCTGTCGGCTATCTGGCACAGTCGGCAGCGCTGGATTCCGAGCAGACCGTCCGCACCGAAATGCGTGCCGTGTTCTCCGAACTGCTCGCCTGCAAGGAACGTATGCACGAACTCGAACACCGCCTTGCCGACGGCAGCGCCGCCGAAACTGCGGAATATGACCGCCTTCAGGCGTGGTTTCTCGCCAATGACGGCTATGAGATTGATGTGAAGATACGGACAGTGCTGTTCGGTATGGGATTTACAGAGGCGGAACTTGACAGGCAGATCTCAGGCTTCTCAGGCGGTGAGAAAACACGGCTTGCCCTCTGCAAACTGCTGCTCGAAGCCCCGAATCTGCTCATTCTCGACGAACCGACCAACCATCTGGATTTCGAGACGATCGCATGGCTCGAAGATTATCTGCGCAGTGCGAAAAGCGCATTGCTGATCGTATCGCATGACCGCTATTTCCTCGACAAACTCTGCACAAGCATCTGCGAGATCGAGTGCGGACGGCTGACACGCTACCGCGGGAATTATTCCGCATTCACCGTCCTCAAGGAACAGGCGGTGGAACGGCAGCAGAAAGAATATGATATGCAGCAGAAGGAAATTGCCAGACTGGAGGACTATGTTGCCCGCAATATGGCACGGGCATCGACTTCCAAAAGCGCAAAATCCCGCCAGAAACAGCTTGATAAAATGGAACGCATCGAAAAGCCCGTCACAAAGCAGAAGCGTGCAGGTCTGAACTTCACCTATGAAGTCGAACCGCCCCTTGACGTGCTGGAAGTGCGGAATGCGGATATTTCCGTGGGGCAGGGTGCAGAGCGAAAGACACTCCTGCAAAATGTGGAACTTGCCGTGCGGCGGGGTGAGAAGCTCGGTATCATCGGCGTGAACGGCATCGGCAAATCGACCTTGCTCAAAGAAATTCTCGGTATTCTTCCGCACGAGGGACTGATGCGCTTCAATAAAAATGTCAGACTCGGCTACTTCGATCAGGAAAGCACCAACCTCAATCCGCTGAATACCGTCATGGACGAACTGCACGACCGCTTTCCTGCCATGCTTGACGGCGAGATACGGGATATTCTCGGACAGGTGCGCATCACGGGCGAGGACGTGTTCAAACCGATCTCGGCACTCTCAGGC
Organism: Oscillospiraceae bacterium; assembly: GCA_024699425.1. GTDB lineage: Bacteria > Bacillota > Clostridia > Oscillospirales > Ruminococcaceae > UBA3855. The sequence continues at coordinate 4,542 of JAILPP010000015.1, forward strand.
GGCGAACGGGCAAGGGTCTGCTTTGCGCTGCTCATGCTCGAACACGCCAACGTCATGCTGCTTGACGAGCCGACCAATCATCTCGATCTCCCCATGAAAGAAGTGCTGGAAGAGGCACTCGATGCCTACACAGGAACGCTTTTATTCGTGTCGCATGACCGCTATTTTCTCAGACGGCTTGCCACGCAGCTTCTCGAACTGACCCCGACAGGCGCAGTCCTGCACCCCTACGGATTTGAGAAATATCTGGAGATCAAAGCACAGCAGAAGGCGGAGGCACTCGCCGCAGAACAGGCTGCACAGCTCGAAAAGGCACGAACCGAAAAAGCGGCGAAATCTGCCGTTTCCCACAAATCCAAGGCACAGCGCAGCGCCGATGCCGCCAGACGAAACCGCATCCGGGAACTGGAACAGGAGATCGAAGCGCTCGATGTGACCATTGCCGGACTCGAAGAAAAACTCACTCTGCCCGAAATCTGCACGGATTATCAGAAAATGCAGGAGGTCTGCGATGCGCTGGGCGAAGCCCGTGCCGCATACGAAGCGGATTTCGGGGAACTGATGGAACTTTCCGATTAAACAGACAGAAAAGAGGAAACAATGAAACGAAACGGATACTATGCAAGCCTGACCGCATTCCTTCTGCTTTGCAGTCTGACTGCCTGCGGTACGCAGACACCCCCGCCGTCAGAACCGGAGGAAGATGTCATTGTCGCACTCACCGACCCGCCCACAGATGAACCGGCTTCCGATACCGCCGCCGAATCCGAAAGCATTGCAGATTCCGAAAGTATCGCCGATTCCGAAAGCACAGAGGATTCCGAAAGCACAGAGGAAATACTCGAACCTGCCAACGCCGCAGAGGCAGGACAGGCATACCTTGCCATTGTGGACAGTGCATGGTTTGTCACATATTTCGGCTGCAATGAGGAGACAGAACTGGACAGCACGGGCTGGTATCTGTCGTATGATGCCGGAATTGCCGATATTACGGGGAACGGAACATATACCGTTTCCGTCAATGCCGATACCAAGGGATTCCGCCTTGCGTCCACGGATAACATCGAGGGCGAGAATATCCCGCAGGGGCTGAGTTATCTTGCGGTGGTACTCCGTGACGGCATGGAGACTGCACCGGATGCCGTCATCACCATCGACAAGGTGAAGGTGGACGGCGAGGAGATCGAACTCAACGGCAAATCCTGCACGACTTCCGGCGAGGACAAAGGCACGGGCGACCCGTCACTGCTGTCTGTGATCTATGATGCCCACTTTGAGGAACTGCCAGGCAATGCCCGCTGTGAGGACGGCGCTGTCTCCGATCAGGACGATGAGAAAGAATATACCATGTCGCTTGTGGACGAGGAGGATTTCTCCGAGTGGCAGAAAGTCGAGGTCACATTCACGGTCAGCGGCTTCGCAGAGGAAGAAACCGACGAAACCGATGAGACGGACGAAACAGATGAAACCGATACATAAACCGGACTGCTTCTGGATGTGCGGAACATCGTGTTCCGCAGAATTTGCACTGAAAAACGGCTGTATTGCGTGCTTTTTTTGAGATTGCGGAACTGCGGAACATTTTTTGAAAATATGCATTGCGTATATAGAAAAAATATTTTGGAAAGACTTCTTTTGGTGGATACCTGAAAAAAGTTTTTTCATATAGATTCTTCGTTTTTTTGTTCCGCGTGTTCCGCGCCCCTTAAAAAGGACTGTATATAGCCAAAAAACTGTCGGAACATCATGTTCCGCACTGTTCCGCATTGTTCCGCACCTGTATGAGAAAAGCCGATCAGGAGACCGGCTTTTTGTTGTGATACAGAAACATTCCCACCGCTGCCGACAGAATGACGGCATAGCCCAGAAAACTCCACCCGTCCGGTACTTCATGGAACAGGAAAAAACCAAGCGATGTGGCAAATATGATCTGCGAATAATCATACACGGAAATTTCTTTTGCAGGTGCATAACAGTAAGCCGCCGTGATCGTGAACTGCCCGCCTGCCCCCGCACAGCCCGCACCAAGCAGCGCAAAAAGCTGACCTGTCGTCATGGGGTGATAATCGAACAGGATAAAGGGGAGCATCGTCAGACACGAAAACCCCGAAAAGAACAGCACGATAAACGTCTTGTTCACGCCCTTCTTGCCGAGCAGACGCACCATGGCATAGGCTGCACCCGCCGCAATGCCGCTGCAAAGTCCCGAAAGGGAGGCTTTGAAGTCCGAGAAATCAAGTGTCGGCTTGACGATCAGCAGAGAACCGCCGAATGCAGTCAGAATCGCAAGCAGTTCTGCGGGGCGGAGCTTTTCACGGAGAATCAGCCACGAAAATACGATCGTGAAAAACGGTGACATCTTGTTCAGCATCGAGGCATCGGACAGCACCAGATTACCGATGGCGTAATAATTGCACAGTATGCCGACCGTTCCGAATCCCGCCCGCAGAAATAACGGAATCCACGCATCTTTCGGAAGGGAAAAATCTTTGGCTTCCCGTGCGAACATCACACCCGCCACGACAAGCGCCACAATGTTGCGGAAGAAACTTTTCTGCGTTGCGGGCAGATCGCCTGCCATGCGTACAAAGGCATTCATACACGCAAAACAGAACGCCGATGCCACAATGAGCAGTATGCCCTTGTATCTCTGGGGTATCTTTGCCAAAACAGCCATCTCCTTGACAAAATCAGAATAACATGGTACAATAAAAATTACAATAAAAATAACAATCGAAAGGGGTGAGCAGATGGAGCGTGTCAGTTACCGTGTGGCACTGGGCGGGATCGTCTCCGCATTCTGCCTGCTGGGAATGTTCCTGACGGGCGTGTTTCCCGTGCTGTATCTTGTTCTGCCGATGATCTCCGGTGTCCTGCTCATTATCATTGTAGAGGAAGTCAGCGTGCCGTGGGCGTGGGTGACATATGTGACCGTCAGTCTGCTGTCCCTGTTCGTGACCTACGACAAGGAAGCGGCTCTGATCTTCATTATGTTCTTCGGCTGTTACCCGATGATCCGCCTTGCACTGAACAACATCCCGAACAAGGTGCTTCGCCTTGTCATCAAGCTGCTGTTCTTCAACGTCTGCATGATCGCCTACTTCCGCCTGACGGTCTATGTATTCGGAATGCAGGGACTTCTGGAAGCGTTTGAGGACTTCGGAAAATACGGCGCAATGATCGTCCTGTGCGTACTCAATCCCTTCTTCCTGATGTATGACAGCTCCCTGACGGGAATGTGCCTTGCCTATCGCAAAATACTGAAACCCCGCATCATGGGGAAAACCCAGTGACCGACCCGCCGCCGCAGGTCGGTTTTTTGCTGTGCGGCGTGGAGAATGTGCAGGAATGTTCACTTTTATTATACCGCAAATGCGCTGTGTTGTCAAGAGAACCGCTTTTTCCGAATATGTTTTGATTTCCCTTGCATTTTTCGGAATACTGTGTTATAATAGATTTGACTGACACTTGATTTTCAGGAAAGGATGATCTGTATGACAAGAGAACAGCATGATACACTTCAGAACATTCTCCGCAATGCGAAAAAACTCGTGTTTTTCGGCGGTGCGGGTGTCTCTACGGAAAGCGGCATTCCCGACTTCCGCAGCGTGGACGGGCTTTACAATCAGAAATATGACTACCCGCCCGAAACGATTCTTTCTGCGACGTTCTTCTATCGGCATACCGAGGAATTTTACCGATTCTATCGTGATAAAATGCTCTGCCTGACCGCAAAGCCCAATGCCGCACATAAAAAACTTGCCGAAATGGAACAGCTCGGCATTCTTGCAGATGTCGTTACCCAGAATATCGACGGTCTCCATCAGGCTGCCGGTTCTGAACAGGTGGACGAACTGCACGGCAGCGTACACCGCAATTATTGTCGGAACTGCGGGAAATTCTACGATGCACAGTGGATTCTCCAAAGCACGGGCGTTCCCCGCTGTGAGGACTGCGGCGGACTTGTCAAGCCCGATGTCGTCCTCTATGAAGAGGGTCTGCCGAATGAAACTGTGGATCATGCCGTCCGTTCCATTGCCAATGCCGATGTCCTCATCGTGGGCGGTACTTCTCTGAATGTCTACCCCGCTGCGGGATTTCTGCGCTATTTCCACGGTTCTCATCTCATCGTCATGAACCGTGACGAGACACAGGCGGACAAAAATGCCGATCTTGTCATTCGGGATAAGATCGGGGAAGTGCTGGAAAGTATTGATTTGAAAGGATAATGGATAATATCATGAGTTCTTATATTTCTCCGTTTCACGATGATGACGATGGAGGGTACAGCTATTTTTCCATCGAAAAACTCACCAGGAATCTCAAGATCACACAGAAAAACTACGATAAGGCGTGTGAGCTGATTGAGCGTAATGCCGTGGTACTGGACAGGGTAGTGTTCGGCTATGAACGGTTTGACGAAACGCTCAAATGCAGTATGAATTTCACTCTGGAGGAGCATTTCAGGGGCGCTCTGGCGTTTCAGCGTGACAAGTTCATAGTGATGCGTATGTCTGTGCCGAATCAGAAGGAATGCGATATCTGGAACGGAAACTGTACCTATGTGATGAATCCCTATGAGGTCGCCATGGTGATCCGCGTGGTGGAATATATCCGCACCTATCGCCCCGGCGACTGCACTGACCGCAGTTCATTGCAGTTCCTGGCCGCTTACCGCAAGGAGGCAGATGCCGTTTCGGACGGTACGGAATTCCGTACACCCGATGTCCGCCTGCTGCCGATGCTCGAACACGACGGAAATACCCTCAATCTGCGGCTTTCCGTCACCGCTTCCGATCTGAGCCGCAGTTACATCGTGCGGGATATGGAATCGCTGTTTGATTCGGAACAGGAACGGGAAACGGTTCAGCTCGGTAAGAAAAGCGAAATTGATTTCTCCGAACATACCTTTTCCGACGAAAGCAGGACACTCCGCAATCTGCTGCGGGACTGGATCTGTGAACGGGACAGGAAAATCGAATCGGCAAGCCGCCGCTATGTCTATGTCGAGGTTGAGGACATGAAAACTTCCGTTGCGCTGGAAGGTTCTCACTTAGACCGTTTCTTTTCCCTGTACTGCGGGCAGACGATCCCTGACAGCCGCAGCAAGGGAAGCAGCTATCTTCTCAAAGAGGATTGTCCGAAATTAAACCTGACCATTCAGAAAATGACAGGCGGCAAGAAAAAAATTCTCGAAGGCATCACCGTCACAGGCCGTACTCCCGAACTGTACCACGGAGCCGGAAATATTTACTGCCTGACCGAACACAGCCTTTGCAGAATCCCCGATGACTATGCCGCCAAGCTCGAACCGCTTCTGAGTGCTTCCAGTCAAAGCGCTGAGGTCTGCCTGCAAATCGGCAGAAAAAATCTCTCCGAGTTCTATTATAATGTACTGCCGCAGCTTCGGGAAATTGCAGTCATTGCCGAAAAGGACAGCGAAGCCATCGAACAAATACTGCCGCCCGAAGTGTTCTTCCGCTTCTATCTGGACGTGGACAACGGTATCCCCGAATGCCGTGTTGAAACCCGTTACGGTGAGATCGGCGTGGCAATTTTTGATCTGCTCGAATCGCCCGTTCTGCGGGAGGATTTCCGCAACCTGATACGGGAACGGCAGGTGCTGGATGCCGTAATGCACTATTTCCCGAATTTTGAACGGCAGAATGAGCGCTTCTTAGCCGATTCCGAGGCGGATACGTTCTATGATATCCTCGAACGTGCCGTGCCGCTGCTGTCACAGTACGGCGAGATCGTCGCAACCGATCGGTTTCACAGTGTACAGGTGCGCCGTCCGCTGCACCTGACCATCGGCGTTTCCGTGGACAGCGACCTGCTCAGTCTGGAGATCGCAACGGATGATCTGAGCATGGAAGAACTGCTCGACATCATTCAGAGCTATCGGAAGAAGAAACGCTACCACCGCCTCAAAACAGGCGAATTTGTCGATATTAACCAGAGCATTGCGGAACTTTCCGCACTGATGGAGACCATGCATATCAGCCCGAAGGAGTTTGTCAAGGGCAAAATGCAGCTTCCCGCTTACCGTGCGCTGTATCTCGACAGAATGCTCGAACAGAATCAGGAGATCTACGCCAGACGGGATTCGCATTATAAACAGCTCATCAAGAGCTTCAAGACCGTCAATGAATCGGATTTTGACGTGCCTGAAAGCCTGTATTCGGTCATGCGCAGTTATCAGCGCTACGGGCATAAATGGCTGCGAACGCTCAGTACCTGCGGATTCGGCGGCATTCTTGCGGACGATATGGGTCTTGGCAAGACCTTGCAGATGATCTCGGTTCTGCTTGCCGAACGGGGTGAGGGCTGTACATCACTGGTGGTTTGCCCTGCGTCTCTGGTGTATAACTGGGCGGCGGAGTTTGAGAAATTCGCCCCTGAAATGCGTGTCTGCATCATTGCGGGAAATGCCGCAGAACGCCAGAGACTGATCGCAGAGTATGCGGATTATGATGTGCTGGTGACTTCCTATGACCTCATCAAGCGCGATGCCGACCTGTATGAGGACTGCAATTTCCTCTATGAGATTCTGGACGAGGCACAGTATATCAAGAATCACAATACCGCCGCTTCCAAGGCGGTCAAGCTCATCAAATCCAGACACCGCTTCGCCCTGACAGGTACGCCCATCGAAAACCGCCTGAGCGAACTCTGGAGTATATTCGATTACCTGATGCCCGGTTTCCTCTACGGCTATGAGACGTTCCGACAGGAGTTTGAAACGCCCATTGTCAGGCATTCCGATGAAAATGCCGTCAACCGCCTGAGCCGTATGGCAAAGCCCTTTATCCTGCGCCGCCTCAAAGGAGATGTCCTGCGTGATCTCCCCGAAAAGCTGGAAGAGGATTATATTGTACAGTTTGACGAGGAGCAGCGGCATATCTACGATGCCAAAGTACTGGAACTGCGGCAGCTTCTGGACGGCACCAGTGACAGCGATTTCCAGACGAGCAAGATCAAAGTGCTTGCCATGCTCACACAGATCCGTCAGATCTGCTGTGACCCGTCTCTGCTGTTTGAGAATTATAAGGGCGGTTCTGCAAAACTCGATGCCGTGCTGGAAATTCTCGGTCAGGCAAGAGAGGGCGGACACCGTGTCCTGCTGTTCTCGCAGTTCACTTCCATGCTGACACTCATCGAACAGGAACTTGATGCACGGGACATTCCCTATTACAAGATCACAGGCGATACGCCCAAGAAAATGCGCCTTGAAATGGTGGACAGCTTCAACAGCGATGATACGCCCGTGTTCCTGATCTCCCTGAAAGCAGGCGGCACAGGTCTGAATCTGACAGGCGCAGATATTGTGGTTCACTATGACCCGTGGTGGAATGTCGCCGCACAGGATCAGGCAACCGACCGTGCGCACCGTATCGGTCAGACACGCACTGTCACGGTGTATAAGCTCATTGCCAAAAATACCATCGAAGAACGGATACGGCAGATGCAGGAGCGAAAGCAAAAGCTGGCGGATTCGGTTCTGACAGGCGAAAATGTCAGCCTTTCGTCCCTGAGCAGGGAAGAGCTGATGGAAATTCTCGGATAAATCATCCGGTCGAGAGGTGTAAAGAATGTTTTTAATCCCGCTTTTGTCGGCGGCTGCGGCGATCGGTGTTCTGCTGTTCCGCAAGGAAGATGTCCGTCCGCAGGGCAAAACACTGCTTATCATCACGGCAGCACAGTATGGGGTGCTATGCGCGATCTATTATCTGCTCCGTCACTTTGCGGCGGCTTCAGACGGAAATCTTCCGCTGCTGCCTGTGATCGTGACCAGTCTCCTTTTCTATGTGCCTGTGATGCTCAAAGGAATCCCCGATGCAAAACCGCTTCCCTTTGTCAAAAAAATCAGTATAGCTGCGGCTGTGCTGATTCTGGCGGAGTGCTTCGTCATGAATCTGAAGAGCTTTACCCGTGAGTATCGGAAGGAAGAATTTCTTCCGGGTCGGTTCACCTGTGACGGAAACTGTGAAACGGACGGGGATACCGTCGTATTCAACGGAGACGGTTCGATCGTCATGGAAGATCTGCCCGACTATACCCGTGCAATTGTCGTGAAGAGCCGACGGAAAAAAGACAAGGAAAATACACTCTTCCATGTGGTACTCGGCATCAAGGACGACAATTTCTCCAAGAATTTCACCAACGTGCAGGAGACATATGAGATCGGCGGAAGTCAGGATATGCGGTTTTCCATTGATCCGTATGGAACGCTTTACGCTGTCAGTCTCAAGATCGACAGTCTGGGCAAACCTGTCACACTGCTGCGGATTGACTGCATGAACTGCTTTCCGTTTGCGTTTTCCACGCTTCGGTTCTTTCTGCTGTTCCTGCTCTGCGCTCTTGTGATCGCAGTGGTGGAATTTCGGTGGTACACCGTCTGCTATCAGCCCCGCAAACCGCTTCACATCGGACTGGTGGCGGTGACTGTGCTGATCTGTACGCTGACACCCAATCTCCTCAGCCGCCCCGGTGAAAAGCCTGTCGAATACGAGAAAGGGCTTTCCTCAACAGACCCCTTTATCAGAGTATTTGATTCGTTTGAAAGAGATATGACATGGCTCGATGTCGAAGTAGATCCCGAGCTGCTCAATGTCGAAAATCCCTATGACCGCAATGTCCGTGATGCATCAGGCGCAAAGTTTTTATGGGATTATTCGTTCTACAACGGACATTTTTACTGCTATTTCGGCGCAACCCCCGTTATCACTTATCATTATCCGTACTATTTCCTGCATCACAAGCTCCCGACGTTCAATATGGGAACGCTCTTTTTCAGCAGGCTGGCGGTACTGTTCCTGTGTCTGATGATACTGGAATTTCTGCGCAGATTTCATGCACAGCCGAATTTTCTGCTTCTGCTGCTGTCCCTGTTCACGGCTTCGGTCGTAACAGGTCCGTACTGGTTCACCACGATCGGCGGTATGTACAATCTTCCGAATGCATCGGGACAGTGCTTCCTGTTCCTGTGTCTCTGGACGGGGCTGCTTGCCTGCCGCTGCAAAAAAATGCCTGTTCGGGTGGGACTGCTGCTTCTCAGCGGTGCGGCGCTTGCCTTCTGTGCGGGGGCACGTCCGCCCTATGCGCTGTCCTCGCTGGTACTTGTGCCCTGCTATGTCGGCATTCTGCTCGATAAACAGCAGAAATGGGTACACCGTCTGATACAGGCGGCGGCGTTTGTCGCTCCCGTGTGTATCGGTGCGGGGCTGATTATGCACTATAATCAGATCCGTTTCGGTTCGCCGTTTGATTTCGGTGCGACACATCAGCTCACAGTCAGCAACATCAATGCCAATAAAATGCGGCTTAGAGATCTCTGGGGCGCTGTGTATGAATATTATTTTCTTGCACCGAGACCCAAGACCGTGTTCCCGTTCTTTGAACCGAGCTTCGGCAATCTCTACAATTTCCGTCACTACACCTATGTTGCGGATACCGTTGGCTGGATGCATTTTCCGTTCATGGCACTTGGCACGCTGCTGATGCCCCGTGAACTGGTATCAAAGGAACTGGGCGAAACACGCTGTCATGCTTCGGGCTGGCAGCGGCGGGCGATTCTGGTGATCTGCTTTGTTATGCCGCTTCTGCTGGCGTGGTTCGATTTCTGCATGGGCGGTGTGAATGAGAGATATTATTTCGACTGCGCTCCGCTTCTGGTGCTTGGCTGTATGGCGGTGCTGTTCCGTTCCTTCGGCACACCGGAAAAGAACCGCTATTTCTACGGAATCGTCTGCCTTTCGGTGATCGCTGCGTTCTGCCTTATGTGGCTGATTCTGATCGGCTACCGTGACAGCAGTCTGTCCCACCATTGTCAGACATTGTACAACACGGTGGAAGAACTGGTCGTATTCTGGCAATAAAACAAACCCCGCTTTCCATATGACGGATACCCATATAGAAGTTTTGCCCCGAAGCGTTTTAAAGCTCTTCGGGGCATCGTATTTTTTCCTGTTCAGTTAGATCAGAATTTGCGGGGGAGCCCCCGCTGGCAGGATTCTCCCAATGCGCCTTACGGCGCAAAGGTCGAATAGGTCCTGCGCTAAATCAGAATTTATCTTTGTATCTATAATCTATTGTGCCGTTTCCGTCGAAATCCAATAAACCGTTTCTCTCATGTTCATCAGGAACAAAACTACAATAATGATCGTTTTCATCTTCGATCAAAATGCGTCCACAGTTAGTACATTGAAAAATGGACTTTATTTTGATATAACCTGATAAATTAGTTCTGAAAGTCATCGCTAAGGCTTCTCTGTTCTTTACAGTTGATTCAATCATTTCATCCGCTAGATCAAGCATTTTAAAATACTCTTTATCTGAAATAATATGTCCCTTATACGAAATACGATCAGTATTATCATGTATGATGTTTCCACATTTACATTTGATCCACATATTCCCACTTCCGTAAATTCCGATTTATGTTTGTAACAATTATAGCACAACATCGTTGCATTGTCAATATAAACGCCATAGTACTTCTGACTTTGTATCAGAAATACTATGGCGAAAAACTTCTTTATCAGCGCAGCACTTAGAAGAAAGCGGGGCGTTTTTATTTCAGTCTGGTTTCGATGCCGTCGGGAATCACTTCTGTTTTCCGTATCTGTGCGTAGCGGGGGAGATGTGTGTTGACTTCTGCGGTAACGGCATCGCCGTCACATTCGGAACGGGCATAGAGTGCGGCACAGATCTGCCCGTCCTGCACATAGACTTTGACTTTGGCAATCTGCGGATATGCCGCATACGCCGCTTCCAGTTCATCGGGATAGACGTTTTCACCGTTGGACAGGAGCAGCATCCGCCGCTTTCTGCCTTTGAGGTACAGTTTTCTGCCGTCAAGCCGTCCTAAATCTCCCGTGCGGAAAAATCCCTCTGCATCAAATGCCGCTGCGGTGGCTTCGGGGTTGGCATAGTAGCCCGCAAACAGATTTTCCCCTCTGACCAGAATTTCTCCGATGCCGTTTTCATCTGCATCTGCAATGCGGATGTCGATGTTCTCCATGACCGTTCCGACAGATTCGGTGTCCTGCGGGTCGGGGTATTCTATGCTGATGACAGAGGAAGTCTCGGTCAGTCCGTAGGCTTCCAGAAGATTCAGCCCCGCATCCTTGAAATAACGGCGCAGTTCGGGCTTGCAGTACGCACCGCCGCAGAACAGGTATTTCACACACCCGCCAAGCGCCGCCACAGGGGAGAGCTGATGTTCCGTACATACCGCATGGATACGCTCATAGATCAGCGGAACGGCACAGAAAACCGTGGGCTTGACGATTTGCAGTTCTTCGGTGATCTTCTTCGTGTCGCTGCAAAGATAGAGCTGCATTCCCGTGCAGAGGGAGTACATGAAATTGCAGATACCGCTGTAAGTATGGCTCAGGGGCAGGAACAGATAATCCCTGTCCTCTCCGGTGAACGGCGTGCGCAGACAGAGACTTTCCCAGTTGGCAAACATACGGTTCTGGGAGAGCATCACCGCTTTGGGCATTCCCGTTGTGCCGGAAGAAAAAATGATCTTGCAGCAGCGGGAAGGGTCTGACGGCAGGGGAGTGGTGTCCCCGTCGGGGAGCTGTGTCAGAGTTTCCAGACGGAGAAACTGCACATCGGGAAATTCCGCTTGCAGGGTCTGTGAGATTTCCGAACGGTCAACATCGTAAATGACCGCCGCCGCCTGCAAAATGCCGATCGAACGGCGCAGATCGTCCGCTTTCCATTCTTTGGAAATCGTGCAGCTCGTACCGACATAGCCCATCAGTGCGGCATCGGCGGTCATGTAATGGTAGGAATTGGCAGCGTACAGAATGCAGTTTTTCCCGCCGAGTCCGAGGTGCAGCAGGGCAGAGGCGGTACGGCGGACATCCTGTGCAAACGTGCGGAATGTTTTTCCCGCAAAGCCGTCACCGCTTCGTTCAAAAATATACAGATGCTCCGGATACTGCTCCAGTCCGAGGTTCAGGAGCGTGTCAATTTCATAGGTTTTCATTTGAGTTTCCCCTTTAGTTTTTCATAGTGGATTTTGGTGTGATGCTTGACATCACACGGAATTTTCAACATCCTGTGCAGGACGGGATTCTGTATGCCGAGTTGTTTCAGTACGGCAAAGAGTTCTGCACTGTCGGGGTGCGGCGGCTGTGTAAAGACGTGAATTTTTCCGCCATGTTCCAGAACGGCGCATTTCGGGCAGTCGGGAAAGGTGCGTATGATCGTCTGTTCCGCTTCGTTGCTGTAAAGGCGGTCAGCACCGACAGGCAGTGTTCTGCCGCATTTTCCACGGAACGTGAGGATTTCACCGTCCCGTGCCGCCATGTCTCCCGTGTGATGCCAGAGTGTGCCGCTGCTGTCGGTTTCCTTTCCGCAGTCGCCTGTGAGATAGTGCGCCAGAAGTGCCTGCGATGCCACGAGGATTTCGCCGTCCTCCGAAAGCCGTACCTCTACTCCGAGGGCAGGTCTGCCAAGAACGGACTTTCCGCTTGTTTCGAGGATTTCAATATAGCTGTCCAGATCGGCAGAGGCAATGACGGCGCATTCTGTTGAGCCGTAGACCGTGATACAGCGGCATTCTGCAAATTTCCTGCGAATCTGTCGGGCTTCGTGGAGATTCAGAATCGCACCGCCGAAATACAGCGTCCGCAGGGAAGGGAACAGGTTGTCCGCCCGCAGACAGAAATCCGGTGAAGTAATGATCGTTGTGACGGGTTCGTGCTGAAAAAGTTGCAGTCTGCGCCGCATCGTCCGTATGCTGTCCCGTCCGGGATTGAGCATGGGCATCACGGTCGTGAAACCGCTGAGAAGATTGGCAAAAATGTAGATATAGGAAGTTGTCAGAATCGTTTCCCGTGGCTGTGCATCAAGATTATTCTGAATGAGGGTGAGCTGGTGCAGCAGGTCAAGATGTGTCCGCACGGCGATTTTTGGCTTGCCTGTCGAACCTGTCGTCATGGTCAGAAGGGCAGGGGTATCTTCCGACAGTGCCGCATCGGGTGCGGCAGCGGGGGGAAGTCCTGCGTAACAGTCTACCCGAATGACATGGCGTATTTTTCCGATCTCACGGAAAAACGGCAGAAGAAACTGCGTCCTGCGGGATACCAGCACCATATCCGGACGGTAGTCCGCAAAGATCCGCCGCAGACTGTCCTGCTTTGCACGGATATCCACATACATGATCGGGCTGCCCGTTTGCAGGGCGGCGATCATGCACACACACAGAGAATAGGACGATGTGGCAAACGCCAGAATCCGTTCTCCCTGCCGTACCCCCTCCGCTGCAAAATAAGACCGCATCCGCAGGACATCTTCTCCGAGCTGTGCATAGGTTTTCCGCTGTACACGGCTGCCGTCACGGAATATGACCGCCGTCCTGCCGGCGTGTGCGGCAAAGACTTCCGCAAAGGCATCAGCAATGCGGCTCATGGGCAGTTCTCCTGTAAAGCATCACATCACGGTAGAACCACGAACGGTTCTGTTCAAAAAGCTGTGCGGAACGTTCCTGACAGCGCAGGAAAGCGGGGGCTTGCAGATAGCGGCGGTTCTGCATATTCCAGCTCAGTACTCTGCCGCCCGTGCGGAGCATTGCGGCAAGCGCATCGGCATTGCGGGAAAATTCCGCATCGCTCATATATTCAAAAATATCCGAAAGATTGGCAAAATCCATGTCCCGCACGGGCAGGGAACAGAGGTCGCTTTCCACAAGCGTGATACGGTCAAGACGGCTGCGGATGATTTCCAGATTCTTCCTGTGCAGATAAGAGGGCAGGGCACGGGGCGTAAAATTTCCCGTCACGATGTACTGCATATAGGGGTTGCGCAGGTTGGAAGTATGGCTGATACCGTAGACAAACCGACTGCGGATGTCGTCCCCGCTTTGCGCCTTTTCGTCCACATAGCGGTAACAGCTCCGGTCTCTGCCGAGCTGCCCCATGACACGATAGCCGAAATAAATACGGAACATCGCTTTCAGACGGCGGTTGTGGATATGCGTTTCAAAAAATGCCCGCTGTGCGGTCGGGTCGTCCAGTTCCGCAAAGGCACCGAAGATCTCATGCGAAGAGAACAGGGGAATGATACAGGTGCGGAACAACTGAAAGAAGCGTTCAAATTTCCCCGCATGAATGATCCCGTTTCCGATGATCTCAGGGTGTGCGTCAAAATACTGCCTTGTCTCTGCGGACAGACGGCGGCGCACACGGCGGTAAAGTGCGGGACGGTCGCCCTCACAGATGCCGAAAAATCGCAGAATGTCGGAATATTCCAGTTCCTGCATGGCGGCGGCTTTGAGCTGTACGCATTTAAGCTGTGTCGGATTGCGGTCGAAGGCGTAGATTTTTTGCGGGTCGCACAGCAGCAGGGCAAAGGTGTTGTCCCCGCCCGAAGCGATCGAAATGCCCGTTTCGCCGCGGCGTACCTGCAAGGCTTTTCGCAGAACGGCAGTATCTTCCCAGCAGTTGGCATAGCGGATGATCGGCTGTTTCATGGGTTCTCTCCCTCCGTTTGCAGAATTTCGACAGTTCCCGCAACGCCGTCCACCCGCACGGTCATGCCGTCTTTGACAGTGTCGGTCAGACCCCGTATGCCTGCAACGAGCGTGATGCCCATTTCCCGTGCCACGACTGCCGAATGGGACAGCACGCTGCCCCGTTCGATGATCACGGCTTTTACCATCGGGAACAGCACCGTCCAGCCGGGGTCGGTGCGCTTTGCCATTAAAATATACCCTTCCGCATCGGCATGGGCAGGGTTTTCCACGAGCTTCACAACGCCTGTGACCACAGTTCCGCCTCCCGCTGCACCGTGCAGGAGCGTGCCGCCGTCTGTTTCCTGTCTCGTGTAGACGGGGATCATGTGCGCAGGGGTCATGCTTCCGTAAAAATACATACGGTCATAAATGGGACGGGGACGGTTTTCCGCATAGGCGGTTCTGCGTTCGGTGAGGCGCTTTTGCAGTTCCGCCCTGTCGGGGAGTGTTCCTGCGGTGAGCTGTGAGATTTCGTCCTTTTCAAGAAAGAATACGTCCCGCACCTGTTGCAGAAATCCCTCTGCGGCAAGATTGCTCCCGATGCGCAGGTAGAGATTGCGGACGACGGAATAAATATACGTCCTGCGCAGGCGGAGCGATTCCCGGTTGCGGATGAAATATTTCGTGATGTGCAGAAGCGTGCGGACAACAGGGCGTTTCAGTACAGGAAAACGGCGCAGCAGTTCCCGTTCGGCGCTGTCGTCCTGTGCGGTGCTGCTTTCGGGGAGCGTGTCACAGTGCAGATACCCCCGCAGGGTGTCCAGCAGGAAAGACGGGTCTTCAAAGAGCGTTACCGTTTCCAGTTTCAGTTCGTCCATGGTTCGTGCGCCGAACCGGTGGATATAATCCCGTATTTTCCGGAATACTTCGCCCTCGTCCTGCAGGTGCGGAAGAATCGCTTCGTTTTCCGAGAGGAACAGCGCCGTCAGTTCGGGGGAACGGCGTATCTCACGCACAATGTCCAGCACGGCGGCGCTCTGCTGTGCGCTTTCGACATTGCCCTGTCTGCCGATGACCCGACTCAGCAAGCCTTCGGCATCTTCAATCTTCGCCTTTCTGAACTGATCGGTCAGCATTCCGTAAAAGACCATTGCCCCCATATCATTGGCAATGGGCGTGATGAAATCATCAAGAATCTCACGTTCCAGCGTATCATAGACCGCAAGCGCCTGTGCATTGGAATACCCCTCAAAGCGGTTGGCGTAATAGGGCGCTGTGACCTGTGCAAAACGTTCCAGAAACCGCCTGCTGTCCCGTTTCATATGCAGCATACGGAGCAGGAAACTTGCATAGATGCGGACAAGTCGGGTTTTTGCGGCTGTCGGCGATTCGTGGACGGTCATTTTGACCCCCATCATGGTTTCCATGTACTGCTTGTTCTTCTGATAGCCGGGGTAGAGGGCGGTCATTCTGTACCAGCTATTGAGGCGGTAGTAGATTTTATTTTCATAGAAACAGAGCATATTGTCCAGATCATCGGAGATCGAGGCAATTGCCTCTTCACTGACATAGAACGTCCGCAGTGTCTGACGGTAGATCTTTGCATAAACTTCCCGTGCGAAGGTGAACGTCAGGGGCGTGGTCACGCCCGAATAGCTTTCGATGATGTTGGAATTGTCCAGCACCGTGCGGAATGCGTTCTTGTCAATGCCGCTGTATGCCGTGACGGGTCGTGTCTGCACGATGTAGATTTTCCCGTCGGCAATGCAGAATTCAATGTCCTGCCCGATGCGGGGCGAGAACCCCTGTTCGATCTTCTGTGCCGTTTCGTACAGTGCAGAGAGCAGAGCTTCCGACAGGTGTACGCCCGTTTCCCGGCGATGCACAACCGCACCGCCGAAGCCGATCACATAATCACTGCTGTCCGATGCGCCGGACACAAGCTGTTCGCCCATGCCGCAGACGGCACTGACCAGCATTTCATCGGGATTGTTGGTGGTCGGGTCGGTGGTGAAGATCACACCCGAATAGTCGGCGGAGATCATCTCCTGAACAATGACCGCAGGTGCGATGTCGGGCGAGATCAGACCGTTCTGCATACGGTACTGCATGGCACGTTCCGAAAAACACGAACGATAGCAGACCCGCACGGCTTCCAGAACGGCATCAAGCCCCCGCACAGGCAGGACACTTTCCAGCATACCCGCAAAGGAATGCTGTGTGCCGTCCTCATCGGCGGCACTCGAACGCACGGCAAGGGGGGTATCTTCCCCGAACAGCGTGCGGAGCTGCTGTGCAATGCGGCTGCGGATGTCGGACGGAAATGCACAGTGATCCAGTATGCGGAGCAGTTCTTCCCGATGCTGCGGCTTGTAATCGGCAAGGAGTCTGCGGAATGTCTCTGCCTGCTTGCCGAGAAATGCGGTAAACGCTTCCACGGGCAGCACCGTCCAGACCGGCACGGGCATTCCCATGCGGTCAAGCTGTGTCAGGTGATAGGCTTTCCCGCCGATGCGGGCAGGTGTCGGGGGGACGGAATCGAAGATACAGTTCATTTCAGTTTCCTCTTGCAGAAAGCGTAGATCACGGATACCGCCAGACAGACCATGCAGACGGCTTCCTGTTCGTAGCCGATCACGGTGCCGCTGAGATGAAAATACAGGACAAACATTCCCGCCAGCCAGACGGTCTTGAGCAGCGGGAACTTTTCGGAAAGCGGTATGAACAGAACCGCCGCAATTCCCAGAATCCCCGCCGTACCGAATGCCAGAACGTGCAGCGCCGTGCAGAGAATGCCGCACACGGCAAATTGAATGCAGAGCTGATTTTCCGTGAGGAACTGCGGTTTTCTGCCTTTGTCTTTTTCGTAATCGAACCGATCGTCTGCCGTGCGCAGCAGAAGAAGCAGCGTGTACACCGCAGGAAGTGTCCGCAGAAATTGCAGAAGTGTGCAGTTTTCCGTATAATAAACAAATACGCCTGTCAGAACTGCCGCCGCTGCAAGATAGATCACGGCTAGTCCCTTGCAAAACCAATAGCGGAGTACGTTCATTTCTTCACCAGATGACGGTAGAGCCACGCTTTGAGAAACAGCGGCTCTTCCCGCAGCCCGACCGTATCGCAGAGTGTATGCAGCGCTTCTGCGGGCTTTTCATGATAGCGGGCGTGTTCGGTCAGGCGGAGTCCCTCTTCCCGTGAGAGCTTTCCGCTGCGTACAAGCACACTGATCTCCGGCAGGCAGTGCGGTCTGCCCTCGGCGCACTGATAGATATAATGTGCCGCATGATGAATGGTGCAGTCATAATGATCGTAGTCCTGCGAGGGGGACCATGAAGTGTTCTCCCGCAGAAACTGCACGATCTGCGATTCTTCATAGGGGTGATACAGGAAGAACGGCACAAATTCACGGAAATCTTCCGCCTTTACGCCGTCAAAGAGAATGCCCCGCACGTCCCCGGCAATGCTCTTGTCGAGGTGTGTTCCGGTCAGTCCGAGGAGTTCCTGATACAGTGCCTGTACATCGACTTCCTGCGGGGGGCGAAGCCCCGCATCCACAAAGCCCGTGAATACATCATCACCGTAATAGCGGAGCATCTGCTGCGGGCTTCTGCCGTGAATGCAAAGCCCTGCGCCGATCTTTGCGGTGTAATTTATCATGGCGGCATAGCCGATATACGAACAGGCAATGCAGGGCGTGAGCCAGTGCTGCATCGAATAGCGGAAGAACCGTTTCAGAAGTGACGGGTCAAAGTCGATGTAGGAATGTTCCACGCCGAGTTCCTGCACGATGCGGTCTGTATTTGCCTGCGCCTGCGGACTGAAAAAGCCGTTGCGCATGGTGAATGCCCTGACTTTCAGACCGTAGACTCTGACAAGCTGATACAGGACGTACATACTGTCCTTTCCGCCCGAAATTCCCACGGCGGCATCATAGGGATATTTCCCCCTGACCTGTTCGATCCGCTGACGGAACAGCTCCGATAAGCGTTCACGGTCTTCAAGCTGACTGCGGATACGGTCATAACGGGTGCAGTAACAGCACTGCCCGCTGTCATCCAGTGACATTCTGCGGACGGTGCTGTTGTTCAGGCAGCGCACACATTGTTTTCTGTCCATATCAAAACTCCCTGCGCCACACGGCATAGCGCTTTTCATCGGATTCAAGCTGACTGTCAAAGCGGCGGAACGTGTCTTTCTGTTCGCACTGGAAATGGTACATCATGCGGGAATAGCCTTTCTCCGTCACATATTTCCAGCCGAGATACATCAGCACGGCATAGATCCTGTGCTTCTGAAATGCGGGCAGGACGGCGCTGGTCTTGGAGATGAAGCAGTTTCCGTCGGGACTGTCGTACCCCATGACATAGCCGATGATCTGCCCTTCGTATTCGGCGGTATACATGGCGATCTGCAAGCCCCTTGTCCATTGCAGATAGAGCGCATGAAATACGCTGCGGGGAATGTCACAGTACAGGTGACTGCCGCGGAATGCCGCACAGGATACGTCAAATACGGCATCGGCAAGCGCATAGACAGCATCACCTTCGTATTTGCGGAACACAAAGCCCTCTTTGCATTTCTGACGGAAGAGCGCTTCTCCCATTGCATAGACGGGATTGTGCATATCCACGGAAGCACTGCGGTAGGTGTAAAGCTGCCGATAGCCGAGTTTTTCGATGAGCTGCGGATAGTACGGGGGATTGTTGCAGTCGGGGAAGAGGTGCAGGTCAAAACGGCTGATCGCCCAGCGGTAGCTCATCCACGAGCAGTAGTTCACAGGTCCGACCAGTTCATGATACCCAAGTTCCCGTGCTTTCTGTTCCATTTCGGAAAAGAGGCGGCGCACTTGGGCTTCGTCATTCGTGAGCGTGGCAAATCCGAACAGGCAGGGGTGATCTGCCATATTGGGATTGACGATCAGTTCAGCGGAGCTTTCCCCGCAGGTGAAGCGTTCATGAAAAGCGGCAAGGGTGAGAATTTCTGATTCATCGTGCATAATGTAGTCCTTTACTATTATACAAAAACATTGCGGGTGCAGGGCGGTCACCGCCCTGCCGAGGGGGTTTGGGGGGCGAGTAGCCCCCCAATACCAGCCCGCCGCCTTGTATACTTTGCTAAGAGTGTTCACTTATCATTGCAAGGTTCAGCAGCCGTATCATGCGGGCAGTCTGAACGGCGAGACGGTACGGGTCTTTCTGACGGAGCTGCTTTCCCGCACAGCGCAGAATGCCGAGCTTGTTCACGCAGTATTCGAGCGTGTTGAAGCGGAGCAGCGTGTGATACTGCGCATCGGTCAGCGGGATGCCTGTAAGTTCTGTCATGCGGCGGCGGTAATGTTCCACGGTGGCGAGAACTTCCGCATCGGTCATATCGTGCATGAGTGAGATGAGCAGTTCCACAAGATCATGTTCGGGATTCTGACAGCAGGCAAGCTCCCAGTCGTAGATACAGATACTGCCGTTGTGAATGCAGATATTTCTGTCACAGCAGTCGTTGTGCGTGAGCGTGCGGCGGTGGCAGACGGCGGCATATTCCGTGTCGATACGGTCTGTAAATCCGTGAATGACCGAGATCAGCGTTTCTCCGAAAATCACAGCGTTCTCCTCTGCGAATGCGTCAAACATACGCCGCAGGATATGACGGGAATGGCGGTAGTCGGCGGCGGTGTAGTGGTTGATGCTGCGGATGGTGTCCGCCTTTCCCATGTACTGCGTGTGCAGGGCGGCGAGCAGTTCGATCAGCTGTATACAGCGCTGTACGGCGGGTTCGCTTTCGGGGAGCGTTTCCATTGCAAGGAAACATCTGCCCGTAATACGGCTGTACACGCTGCCCCTGATCTGCGGAATATGCGATTCCGGCAGAAGGCGGGGCGTGCTGTAAAGCTGCGCCTCACGGACGGAACTGCCGTTGTAGCCGAAAATTTTATGATGAAATGCCAGCATCAGCGCAAGCCGCAGATCTCTGCCGCTTACCATGCGGATGCCGTTGAGAATGATGCGCACGGACTTTCGCTTTCCCACAAAACTGACGGTACTGCCGTCCGTGAACTGCACCCGATAGCGCCGCACTCCGGCAATCTGTCCGGAAATACGGCTGGAAAACCCCCTGTCTGCGGCAAGCGGTTCGGATATGACGGCAGCGGGTGTCTTGCCGTAGATTCTGGCAATCGCTTTCCGGATATTCATGGTATTGTCTCCTTGTGTGAGCGTGGTCTGTTAAGTTAGTATCACGGCGGATGAAAATATTACAAAAAAACGCCCGTGAACAGCGGGCGCAAAAAAACCTCCCGCAATTGCAGGAGGTCTGGAGCTGGTAATCGGACTCGAACCGATGACCTGCGCATTACGAATGCGCTGCTCTACCAACTGAGCCATACCAGCATTCTCATCAGAACACTACTATTATAGCATAACATGAAAGAAATGTCAAGTGCTTTTCTGAAAAAATCTTTTTGTCCCCGTTTGGGCAGAAAATTTTCAAAAACCCCTTGATTTTTGTTCCGTAATGTGGTATAATAGATAAGTCAGCTTGGAGATGTATCGAAGTGGTCATAACGAGAACGACTCGAAATCGTTTGGTCGGTAAAACGGCCCGTGGGTTCGAATCCCAC
>JAILPP010000034.1 GCA_024699425.1 Oscillospiraceae bacterium
TCAGCGGCTTGAGGAGATGTTTTCTGTCACTCGTCCGGAAAGTGAGATCGCTGCGCTCAATCATGCGGGCGGTGCGCCCGTCACAGTCAGTCCCGAAACGTCTGCGGTTCTTGCGGAGGGGCTGAAAATCGGAGAGGAAAGCGGCGGCGCACTGGATGTCAGTATGTATCCCGTCTCGAAAGCGTGGGGATTTACACAGGACGTACAGCAGGTTCCCGATGCGGATACGCTGAGAGAAGCACTTTCCCATGTCGGTTTCCGCAGTATTCATGTTGACGGCGATGCGGTCACTGTTCCCGACGGAATGCAGGTCGATCTCGGTGCGCTCGTCAAGGGCTACACAGGTGACCGTGTGATGGCTCTGTTTCGGGAAAAAGGCGCTAAGTCCGCAATCATTTCCCTCGGCGGGAACGTGCAGACACTCGGTACAAAACCGGACGGTTCGCTCTGGACGGTCGGGATCGCTGATCCGTTTTCCCCCAATGAAACGCTTTGCACGGTGCAGGTCAGTGATGCCGCAGTCGTCACTTCGGGAAATTATGAACGCTATTTCATCGAGAACGGCACATCGTATCACCACATCCTTGACCCTTCGGACGGGTACCCTGCGGAAAACGGGTTGGTTTCTGTCACCATCATAGGTAAGCAGGGGCTAACGTGTGATGCGCTCTCTACGGCGCTCTTTGTGGAAGGAACGGAAAGGGCAGAGGAACATTGGCGGAAACGGAAGGATTTCGGCATGATCTTAGTCACGGATACGCCTGAGATCCTCTATACCCCCGATCTTGCGGATACGTTTCAGAATCGTTCCGCACTGCCCGCAAAGGTGATCGGCGATGAATAAAAAAACACTGCTTCTTGCAATTGTTCTCGGTGTGATCTTTCTCGGTTCTGGCGGAGTTCTTCTGGTGCAGCATTTTGCAAAGCCGCAGAGCAGGACGGTCGAGATCGTGCAGGATAATACGGTGCTGTATACGTTCCGTTATCCCGTTGAGGGGGAGCAGACGTTCCGCATCACCGCAAAGGACGGCGGCTGGAATGATGTCACCGTGAAGGACGGGAGCATCTGCATTTCCGCTGCGGACTGCCCCGATCAGACCTGTGTCGGAATGGGCGTGCTGACTTCCGAAAGCCTGCCGATCGTGTGCCTGCCGCATAAGCTCGTGATCCGCTTCGGAGGTGAGTCATGAACGCAAGACGCATTGCAGAGCTGGGAATGCTCACGGGACTGGCGCTGATTCTCTTTATCATTGAACTTCGGCTGCCCAATCTGACACCTGTCCCCGGTGTCAAACTGGGTCTTGCCAATATTGTCACCGTCTATGCGGTGTTTCACTATGCGCCGCAGGAAACGGCATTGCTCGTCTTGTCACGCATTGTACTCGGTGCGATATTTGCGGCAAATCCTGCTTCCCTGCTTTACAGTGCGGCGGGGGCGGCGTTCTGTCTTTGCGGAATGCTGTCGGTCAGGGGGTTTTTATCTGAACAACAGATCTGGCTGGCAAGCGTACTCGGTGCGGTGCTGCACAATGTCGGACAAATCACAGCAGCCGTTCTGATGATGCAGACATTTGCGGTCATAGGGTATCTGCCTGTTCTGCTGTTTTCGGGCTGCATTGCGGGATTCGTTACCGGAATGGCGGCGCAGTTCCTGCTCCGCAGGAAAAATCTGTAACATTCCGTCGGCTGCGGGTACTAACCTGATGAGAAGCGGACTTTTGTCCACGATAATTTCCGTTAATTACTGAAATGGAGTGATAGTATGGCATCTGTATTTGTGCTTGGTTCCGGTGCGTTCGGTCTGGCACTTGCGATTTCCTGTCTCAATGCAGGGCATGATGTGACCGTCTGGTCGTCCTTTCCGGCGGAACTCGATGCGATCCGCAAAAACGGCGAATCCCCGAAACTCAAGGGCGTGAAAATTCCAAAGGACATTACCCTTTCCGCTGACCTGAATGACCTGACAGGAAAAGATGTCTGCATCTGCGGCATTCCTTCGTCCTTTGTCCGCAATGTTGCAAAGCAGGCGGCACCGTTCCTCTCCGAAAACACGATTATCGTCAACACGTCCAAGGGCATCGAGGACGGGTCATTCAAGCGCATGAGTGTTGTGCTGGAGGAGGAGTGTCCTGGGCATCCTGTCGTTGTGCTTACGGGGCCTTCCCATGCGGAGGAACTGAGCATCGGTATCCCGACGACGGTCGCCGTCGCCTGCACGGATGTGAAATATGCGGAGTATATTCAGGATATTTTCACAACGTCCACGCTTCGGCTCTACGTTAATGCTGATGTGGTCGGCTGTGAACTCGGCGGCGCAATGAAAAATATTATCGCTCTCGGCTGCGGCATCAGCGATGGGCTGGGGTTCGGAGATAATACCAAGGCGGCGCTCATGACAAGAGGAATCCACGAGATCACACAGCTCGGTCTGAAAATGGGCGCGGAACTGGATACCTTTGCGGGACTGACGGGTATCGGTGATCTGATCGTTACCTGCACCAGTATGCACAGCCGCAACCGCCGTGCGGGTATTCTCATCGGGCAGGGAACTTCTCCGGAAGAGGCTGTCAGACAGGTCGGCACGGTGGAAGGCTATTACTGCTGTGAAGTCGCTTTTCATCTGGCGGCAAGTCTCGGCGTTTCC
>JAILPP010000035.1 GCA_024699425.1 Oscillospiraceae bacterium
GAGGAACGAGACAGAGGGGACGGGGGCGTTCGCCGAGTAGCCCCCCAATACCAGCCCGCCGCCTTGTATACTTTGCCAAGAATGCCCATTTACAGCAGAAAGGATAAAGTCATGCAATTGGACAGCTATACATTTTCGTGCAGTGGCGGCATGGTCAGCAACGAAGATGCTGTGGAAAAACGGAATCTTCCCGATGGTCTGCTGTGTGTGCTGGCAGACGGCGGCGGAGAACAGACCCACGGCGGGACAGCTTCCCGCCTTGTGGCAGAAACGATGCGGCGCAGTCCTTATGAAACCGGATGCGATGCCGCCCGCTGGCTGGAGGAACGCCTGCTTGAAGCCAATGCGCTGATCTGCTCCGGACAGAAAAATTTTCAGTGTACCATGACAAGCACGGCAGTCGCTCTGCTGCTGCAGGGCGAACAGGCGTACTGGAGTAATATCGGAGATTCCCGCCTGTACTTTCTGCACGGCAGCAGCATCTGCGCCGTGACGGAAGATCACACCGAAGCCTATGAAAAATACAAGGCAGGTCAGATCAGCCGCAGTCAGATCGTACAGGAAGAACGTTCTGTCCTGCTGCGGTCGCTGGGGCGTACAGAATGCCGCCCTGACAGCGCTGCATCGGGCAGACTGGAAACGGGGGATGCCTTCCTGCTCTGTTCGGACGGCTTATGGAGTTATCTGCGGGATGAGGAAATTCTCATCGACCGCCTGAAATCCCGCACGGCGGGACAGTGGGGAGAACTGCTCCTGCTGCGGGCAGCGGAACGGCTGCATTCGGACAGCGGGAATCTTTCCCTGATTACGGTGATGGTGCAGTAATGCCGATCGCTTCCGACAACTGCGCACGGACAGATGCAGAGGTGCAGTCCGCATAGCTGTAACAGGCAAATCCGCCGATCGTTTCATCGTCAAGGAGAATCTGTATCTGCCGTGAAAGAACATCAGGATCACGGATCCACTCCCCTGCGCCGCTGCCTGCCCATTTGTCCTCTTTCCCCGCTTTGTAGGCGGCAAGTCCCGGAATGAGCGTTGCAGAAACGGCAAGCGTTTTCCATTCGGCAAGTACCTGTGCAAAGGGGCAGGTCTCATTCTCAAATCCGTAATAGATCTGCGGCAGGATCCAGTCACAGAAGCCCTCCTCCCCTGCCCAGCGGGCAGTGTCGGCATAGAGCTGTCCACGGTTGATATTGGTATTTCCCTGCGGACTGATGCTGAAAATACAATCAGGCTTGACCGACTTGACGGCATCGTGCATGGCTCTGACAAGTGCGGTGCAGTTTTCCCGACGGAATGCGGCAAGGTCGCTGCTGTCGGATTCTGCAAATGCCTGCGCATCAAATGCCGTGTCCTGTGTCGGGTAGAAATAATCGTCGATGTGAATGCCCTCAATATCATATTGTTTCAGAATTTCCGTCACGCCGTCCGCACAGAGCTGCCGCACTTCCGCATAGGCAGGATTGAGCCAGAAGCGCCCGTCTGTTTCCACAAGACGGGTGCCTTTTTTCTGTGCATCGTCAAACCACTGCCGAAGCGGATA
This sequence comes from Oscillospiraceae bacterium, assembly GCA_024699425.1. GTDB lineage: Bacteria > Bacillota > Clostridia > Oscillospirales > Ruminococcaceae > UBA3855. The sequence continues at coordinate 1,544 of JAILPP010000035.1, forward strand.
GCGGCTGTCCGTCTTTGCAAGCACTTCCGCTGTCTGCCCCCGCAGAGGGTTGACCCATGCATGGACGGCAAGCCCTGCGGCGTGGGCTTCGTCCGTCATGACGGCAAGCGGGTCATAGTCTCCTGTGAGATATGCCCCATGTGGAAAAAGTGAAGAAGTATAATAAGCATCCTGATAGGCACGGACGTGCAGAAAGACGGTATTCAATCCCATGGCGGCGCAGTCTGCAAAGGCTTCCCGCACGGACTGACGAAATTCCTGTTCCGTGTGTCCCGTCATCCAGTCGGCGTACTGCATGACGGGAATCCAGACGGCAAAAATCCGCTTTTCAGCGGCGGGCTTGTCCTGTCCGGTCAGTTCCGAGAGCTGCGGAGGCTGCTGCTCCCAGTAAGGTTTTTCGGCTTTGGCGCACCCGTTCAGCATCAGAAACAGCACCGCACAGACAACAGTTTTTTTGAACATGAATATCCCTCCCAATAGGAAGGGTATGCTCTATCATTGTTCAATATGCGTACACAAAAAAACTTTAAAAAAGGACTTTATTTTTTTTGCGATTTATGTTATAATAAGTAGGGTCGGAAAATAACCGGAGAAAACCGCAGACAGAAGCGGATAAAAGCGTGTATTTCGGCTGAACAAATGAAATGGAGTGAAAAACCCGATGAGCAGAAACGGAAGTTCCCGCGGGGGGAGCGTAGTCTTAGATGTGATCCTGACACTGGCACTCTTGGCTGGCTCTGCCTACGGATGCTACTATGTAGCCAAAAAAGGTGTGAAGATCGACCAGACGACAACGTACTATGTACCGGAACCTGTTGAGGAACCGATCATCGCTGACCCGAATGCACTTTTGTTCGAGAATACAGAAGTGCCGAACAGTGAGACCCGTATGGGTTCCCTGATCCTTGTCAATGCCTCGACTCCCTGCGAGCCGAATGAAGCAGGACTTGTCAGCCTGTACAACAAGAAACTCGATGCCGACAGCCACAGTTTCAGCGTCAGAGATGCAGACCTGTTGGTGCAGGAGCCTTTTGCAGATGCGCTGATCGAAATGCTCAACGCTTTCAATGCGGCGACCGAAGATGACAATATTCTTGTCAATGTCGGCTATCGTTCCATGGATGCACAGAAAGAACTCTATGACAAGGAGCTGGAAGCAACCGGTGAAACTACCTCTGACCGTGTGGCACAGCCCGGATTCAGCGAGTTCCAGACGGGCTGGTGCGTGGATTTCAGCGTGTATGACAGCGGCGATTACGACGGCAGCGGCGTTTATGAGTGGATTGATGAGCATTGCGCAGAATACGGTATTGTTCTCCGCTATCCTTCCGGCAAGGAGGATGCAACACAGTTCCAGTATCAGCCGTGGCATTACCGCTATGTCGGCAAGCCCCATGCGCTGTTTATGAAGCAGAATAATCTGGTGCTGGAAGAGTATCTGCAATATGTGAAAGATGCGCATTCCTATGACGGCGAACATCTGAAAATCACAGATGCGGACGGCAAAGTTTACGAAGTGTATTATTATCCCGCCGATGACGGCTACGACAGCACAATGGTTCCCATTCCGTCCGGCAAGGATTACACGATCTCCGGCACGAATACAGGCGGTTTCATTGTTACGGTCGATACCGGTGAAACCGGCATTCCGGAGGACAATGCCCCTGCGATAGATGCGGAGATCCCCGCAGAAGGCGATGTTCCTGCGGATCCTGAACTTTCTGCCGAAGGAGAAGCTCCCACAGAAAATGCAGCCCCCGCAGAAGAAGCAGGCGCAGAGATCACCCCCATTGATGAGCCTGTCGCCTGATTCAACAAGCAGGATAATTTGATAAAAATATAACTAATGCAAAAGGAGAAGTGAACGAAGCTTGTTGTAAAGACTGCACAAACATTTGAACAAAATATGAACGAGTTGGATAATTTGCTTGCATACCGCCTGCCGA
>JAILPP010000051.1 GCA_024699425.1 Oscillospiraceae bacterium
CAAGGTCGTTGGTGTAGACTGTGCGGTTCTTCACGCCCTCACGGTACGGCGGAATCAGAACTTTCGGCTTCATATCTGCATCAAATGCGATCACGGCACTGTCACCGATGGAAATCGCCAGATATTCGCCGTTTGCACGGACGGCAACTGCCGAGACCGTTGCACGGAGTTCCTCAAATTCGTATTCCTCACCCGCTGCAACGTTTTCCAGCGCATTTTCAAGCATACGCAGCGCCGTTTCCTTGAACTGGTTCCGTTCACGGATATGCCACGTCGCAGGGTCACGGAAAAATGAGAAAATCGCATCAATGTTCGCACGGGCTGCCGCTACTGCGGCTGCCGGGAGATTCTTTCCCGCTTTGCCGTCTGCAACGGCGATAATGGCAATCTTGTCATCTTCGTAGGAATCCGCAACATCCTGACAAACACGCATGACTTCGTCTGTCTCTGTGGCGTGCCTTCTGCCTATTGTATAGCCGTATCCTGTGTTCATTCAGATGCGCCTCCCTTCACAATTCCAAGTTCCTCATAATCCAGCAGCAGACGGTCAATGATATTGCTCCACTTGCGGAAACTGCACGGCGCATTGTTGATATAAATACGCTCCAGATCAGCAAGGAAAGAATCCGGGATCTCGTCTGCTTCTGCCAGCACCGGCAGCATGGAGGCAAGCGCATCTCCACGCTCCTCTGCGCCGAACAACTGGAGGAAGAATACACGGCGCAGGCCAGCATCTCTGTCTTCGGGCTGCGTCCACTCCGTCACAAGGCAGCGACCTTTCTCAAATACAAGCGTATGCTCCGGAACGGGAATCATGCCGTCATCACGCTTCTTCATCTGCGCAAGCAGATTTGCGGCGGCAAGCGTGCGGGTCGTGAAGCTGATGTTATCGCCTGCAAGCGTACTCATGGTGAAACGCTTCGGAAGCAGCGTGCCCCATGCATCATGGAACTGCTTGCCGTAAAGCGTTGTTCCGCCAAGTTCAGCAAGATAGCCTTTTTCTGCAAGCAGTCTGCCGTCTTCCGAGGCGTAGATGCCCGGAATCAACTGGTTGGAAAGCTGAAGCTCGTTGCCTTCTTCATCGGTCAGCATACTGCTGATGCGGCGAATTTCGGCAAGGGCTGCATCGGCATACCATGTGCCGTTGCCATACAGTGCGAAATGATTGCTCGTGATGGAGCCTGACAGAACGCGTGCAAGATCGGCTGCCATGGTGGTTCGGGTCACAACGATCAGGCGCTTTGTGGGCTGAAGCTTATAGATGTTTTCTACCAGCTCCGGCGGGGTCGTGCAGATGATCTGTGCAAGCACCTCTGCCGCAGCGGGTACCTCTGCGCCTTCCTCTGCGATGATGACATCTGCGTATTTTACAAGCAGTCGCTCATCTTCGGAGGTCAGCGTTACGGAACGGTTATTCTCGTCCATTTGGATTCCTCGCTTTCTTTGTCCGTTTTTCTTTCTGTTTGCGGCAGTTACCTGCTGCAAATAAAAGCTCTGTACTTTATTATACCATTTTTCAATGGCAATTGTCAAGGTGTTGGAACCATATTTCCGTAATTTGTTGAAAAAACAGCTTTCCTTTGATGCGGTTATGCATTCTGCATAAATTGAACTGCCAAAATTCTATGCCGTGCAAGTATTGTTACCGATTCGGCATTGACATCTCTGTGCTTTTATGGTATCATAAAATCAGTTGAAATTCCGAAAAGGGGTGTGAATCTATGATAAATGCGAAGAAATGGACGGCGCTGCTGTGTGCGGCGGCGCTCGGATTGTCGTCCTCCGGGTGCGGTTCGCTGCTGTACCTGATGATGCAGGACAGCCGGGAACGGAATGCCGCCACGGAAGCCGAAACGCTGGAACTGTTCGTCGGCTGTGACCTCTCCGATGAGGAGGATGCACGGGTCACGCAGGTCGAGATCATCGGAACATATCATGCCGATACGAAAGTAAGATCAAAAAGCAGCCACGTCGGACATATGGGCGTTGTCGGACGGTTCGGCTGCCCTGTTGAGGTGGTGTCACCGGGAATGAGCGATGCGCAGATCGTGTTTACCTATGACCCCGATCATATGAAAAATGTCCCGCCTGAAAATCTGATCGCCCTCTTTTACAACGAGGAGGAGAACGCCATTTATGACACCATCGAATCGGTGCTCGATCAGGCGGCGCATACCGTCACTGCGAATATTTCACACGAGGGCGTGTACCTGCTGGCAGATGCCTATCAATGGTACGGCGCATGGGGCGCAGATGTTTCGGAGTATGCACATGAATCGACTTATTCCAATGAGGAGTTTCGCTTTGAACTCGATGTCCCCAAAGATATTGTTCTGCGCAATGTCGGGGATTATCTCCATGACGATGAGGAGGGCAAGTGCAGAACGCTTCTCGAATGTGAACCCAATGATAATGTTCGCATCGGGATCGAATATCTCGAACGACCGTATTACGATTCCGCCAAGGAGTTTATGAGCAGCATTGCCAAAATACTCGATGAACAGGGCGCATTGCGGCAGACAGGCACACTCCCGCTTGATACGGCGAGAGAAGGCTATTACTGCTATTCCGATTTCGGGGACGATAACGAGGGGCATTCTTACAGCATTAACTGCATCATTCCGCTGAGTGATACACAGTATATCAACCTCTGGTACGGATTCAAGCATGAATCTTATGAAGAGAGTGTCTTTACTTCCCTGTTCTCGTTCCATTTTACAGGTGAACCGACTGTGCCCGAATTGTCAGAAGAGTATGAGTTCGAGAAGTATTGCTACACGGTCGGCAAGGATATTTCTGTGGAGCTTCCTGACGGCTTACAGGCGGAATTGCTCCATGAGGACTGGATCGAGGAGCTTGACGGCTACGATGTCAGCCTCATTCAGAATCCGCTTCTGCAATTGAAACTTGCAGATCCCAATGCAGATACACCCCTGAACCGTTCCTTTGTACAGGGCTTTATTCTGCTGGAAAACAGCCACAAAAGCGCACGCCGTGCGGCTCAGGCGGCAATCAGCGATGCTATGAGCCGCATGAATACAGAACTGAAAGATACCGAAACTGTTACGGTCGCTGACGGACAGAACGGCTATCTGTACAGCGTTGTGGTCAGCGGGGAACTCTGGCTGCATGGGTATTATAATATCCCCGGCAATGCGACACAGTATATTCATGCTGTCGTTGTGCTGCGGGACGATGCGGATGACAAAACCTGCGGGCAGTTCCGCAATATGCTGAAAACACTCAATACGGCGAAACCGGATCAGGCAATTACGGCTGATCACCTCAGAATCGACTTCCCTGACGGATTCTTTGCGAATCCTGCCAAGGATCTCGGCTGGGCAGATGAGACGGACAACGACGGAGAACAGTTTTATCGAAAATGGCTCTTTGATACCGATCATCAGCGAATCTCCGAGGCGGGGCATTATGAGTGCTGCGGGGCGTTCTTCTATCTCATTGAGACGGGACGGACGGCGAAACAGGACTGCGAACGGAGCGAACAACATTATCTGCAAAACGATAAGTTCGGGTATCAGGAAAAAGAAAAAACAGAGATCACGATGCCGTGCGGTCTGAAAGGCTATCTGTACAGCATCCGTGAACTGAATCCGCCTGACGGCAAAAGTTACGTTTCTTCGGCGTATCTGTACGGCTTCTATGAAGTGCCTGACGGCAATGGCGGCATCAGTCCGCAGTATGTTGAAGTGGAGTATATGCTCAATGAACCGCTTTCGGATGACGTGTATCAGGCGTATTGGAACAGCCTGAAAAGCGTGGATATTGTCGGTGTCGGCGCTGAATCCGAAACACAGGCTGCTGAATAAGAAAATCCCCTCTCCTGTCGGAGAGGGGATTGCTTGTGTTATCTGTCGGAAAGTGCGGTGTATGGACGGGGGTCGTCAATTGCCTTATATGCGGGACGAATGATCTTGTTCGAGTTGATAAGCTCTTCAATTCGATGCGCTGACCAGCCCGAAATTCTCGCAATCGCAAACAGCGGCGTGAACAGTTCAACCGGCAGTCCCAGCATTCTGTACACAAAGCCCGAATAGAAATCTACGTTTGCACATACGCCCTTGTAAATGCGGCGCTCCGAGGCGATGACTTCCGCTGCAAGTCGCTCTACTCTGTCGTAAAGGGCAAATTCCTTTTCACGTCCCTTTTCTTCCGACAGCTTCTTTACAAAGCCCTTGAATACTCTCGCTCTCGGATCGGAAATCGAGTAGACAGCGTGTCCCATGCCGTAAATCAGTCCGGAATGGTCAAATCCTTCCTTGTGCAGCAGTCCGCGCAGATAGTTACGCAGGGCATCTTCGTCTTCCCAGTCGGTGATGTGTGCCATCAGATCATCAAACATCCGGCATACCTTGATATTCGCTCCGCCGTGCTTCGGCCCTTTCAGTGAACCGAGCGCTGCCGCAATCGCTGAATAAGTGTCCGTGCCTGAGGACGATACAACGTGTACCGTAAAGGTCGAGTTGTTGCCGCCGCCGTGTTCCGCATGGAGAACAAGCGCAAGATCAAGCAGCTTCGCCTCCAGCGGCGTGAACTGACAGTCGGGACGCAGCATATACAGAATGTTCTCCGCAAGCGAAAGCTCCGGGTTCGGCTGGCGGATAATCAGACTCTCCCCTTCTTTAAAATGATATGCCTGATAACCGTATACTGAAATCATCGGGAACAGCGAGATCAGCGAAAGACTCTGGCGCAGCACGTTCGGTATGGAAATATCATTCGCCTTTTTATCATAGGAGTAAAGCGTCAGTACACACTTGGCAAGCGTGTTCATCATGTTGTCACTGGGCGCTTTCATGATAACGTCACGGGTGAAGATCGCAGGAAGTACACGCAGTTCCGCAAGCAGTTTCGTAAATTCGGCAAGCTCCTGACGGTTCGGCAGCTTCCCGAACAGCAGAAGATATGTCGTCTCTTCAAAGCCCGGACGGTCATCTGCCGCAAATCCCGCTACCAGATCTTCTACGTCTATACCACGATAATAGAGCTTTCCGTCACAGGGTACACTCTGACCATCTACCATCTTCGTGGCGCAGACATTGCCGATGTGCGTCAGACCCGCAAGAACACCTTTGCCGTTCAGGTCACGGAGTCCCCGCTTTACGTCGTATTTGGTGTAGAGTTCTGTTTCAATCGGAAATCCTGCCGTGCAAAGCCCGGCAAGAGCGTCGATCTCCGGACAGTTTGCCCGTGAATAGTCATAGCGTGCCATGTGCATCAGTTCCTTTCTTTTGAGAATTGTAGTTTTTCTCTGTAATTATCCAAAGGGTATACCATTTAATTATAACATATTTAATGGAAAAAGTC
>JAILPP010000062.1 GCA_024699425.1 Oscillospiraceae bacterium
ATTTGCTTGCATACCGCCTGCCGATATGGTATAATGATAATTGGTTATTTTAGAGGGGAACTGCTGACTGCACTCGGCAGTGAAGCATGATGAATGAAGCCCCGTCAGGGGGCGTGACTAAAGAGGTCGGTGATTGTATGATTTGTTCACATTGCGGAAAAACGCTGGAAAGCGATAAGCTGATGTTCTGCGTCTACTGCGGCTATCCGCTGCGGGGCGAGAAAAAAGGCTTTTTTGCAAAATCCGAGGAGACAGGTGTCTCCCGTGCGCAGGAGATGGCTGAGGCATCTATGCCCGAAATGCCGTCACTTGATACACCGGTGCAGACAGCACCGATGAATGGCAGTCCCGCTGTCAACACGGCGAAGCCCGCCTCGTCGGTGAATGCAGCCGTACAGACGATGACTTCGCCGATGGGTATGCAGCCTATGCAGGCAATGCAGCCCGGTATTGCCCCGATGGGTACACAGCCGATGATGCAGCCGATGGGTATGCAGACAATGGCAATGCAGCAGCCCGCTATGCCCGCAGGTCTTGCACCGATGGGCGCGCAGCCGATGATGCAGGGCATGACAGATATGACAGGTATGCCCCAGATGGGCTACGGTATGCCGCAGATGGGCTATGCAATGCCGCAGATGGGTTACGGTATGCCGCAGTTTGCGGGCTATGATGCCGCAGGCAATCCGATGTATGTACAGATGATCCCCCAGTTTATGGGGTATGATGCCTACGGCAATCCGATTTACAATATGGTCGCAATGCCCTATGTGATGCCCGGAATGCAGGGCATGGGCGGTGTGACACCGATGATGCAGCCGGTATATCAGCAGCAGGAACAGGTCATTGACGTGCCGCAGGAGCAGATCCGCCCGGCAGATCCGGCTCCGGCAGTTGCCGTTGTGCAGCAGCCGAAACCGCAGACTCCGGCAATGCAGGCTGCACCGATCGCTCCCAAGGTTGCGGCAGCGCCCGCTGTACAGCAGCCCGTGATGCAGCAGGCTCCCGCCCCGACTGTGCAGAAATCTGTGATACAGTCCCCCGCTGCACCTGTCCCGCAGTCTGTGATGCCGCAGTCCCCTGTTGCAGCACCGATTCCGCAGCCGATGGCACAGCAGCCGGCTCCGCCTGTGCAGAAAGCGCCGATCCAGAGCGTGCAGGAAGCCGCACTTGCCGTACAGGAAGCCCTGAGCTTCTATCAGGAGGCGAAGCCCGTTCCGCCGTCACCTTACCGCAGTACGCAGATCTCTTCGGCAGACGATGTGCCGATGGATGCGGATACACTCATGCGGGAGGACGAGCAGGGCAAGCAGAGCGAAGAAGTCCCCGATGAAAAAGCACTGCTGGACAGCATTTTCAGTGATGCACCGAAGAATTACAGCATGAGCGAAGGCACCAAGCCCGCTTCGGCTGTGTTCTCGATCAATATTTCGGCAAACGAGATCACCAATGTTCCTGTGAATGAGTTCGGTGATGACGATGCACCGCCGCCGCCGCCTGTTTCCCTGTTCTCGAAGCCGGGCGTACAGATTCACCCGTTCTCAGGTCCGGCAGTCAAGGAAACGCCGATCCCGCCTGAACCCGCACCCCGACCCGCTGCACCGGCTGCAAAAGCAGCCGCCCCCGCACCGGATCCCGAACCTGCACCCCCCAAGCCCAGAAAAACATCCAAGCCCCGCACGGAGGAAGATGCCAACGCAGCCAAGCGTGCCGCCAAGGAGCAGAAGCTCGCAAGAGAGGCAAAGGAAGCCAAGGAGCAGAAACCCGCAAAGCAGCCCGCCAAGAAAAAGCCTGCCAAAAAGTCTCCCGCCAAGATCGTGTCACCGGATGATTTCTTTGAGGATAACAAGCACAGCAACAATAACGGCGTTCTGAGCGTCAAGGAACTGGAAAATCTTGATGATGAACAGCTCGTAGCCGCACTCTCCAATATGAATAATAAGAACGGCGGCAGAAAGTCCACCCGTTCCATGAAGGCAGCCAGCAAGGAAGAAATGGATATTTCCAATATTGATGTGGATGCCGTACTTAGCGGAGTCAGTAATCCCAGACTCCCAAACTAAATAGGATGTCAGACCGGCGTTTTGTCGGTCTGCTATAAATTTGTCGGTTTATAGCGAATCGGCGAAAACAAAGGAAAACGAGGAGGAGATACCAATGGCAAGTGAAAACAAAGCAGCAGATGCCGCAAAGGCAGCAGCCGGTAAGGCAGGCGGGTTACTTAAGGAGTTTAAGGAATTCGCCCTGAAAGGAAATGTCATGGATATGGCAGTCGGCGTGATCGTCGGTGCAGCGTTCCAGAACATCGTAAACGCACTGACCAACAGCTTCATCAATCCGCTGATCGGTCTGATTACAGGCGGTGCAAAGACTGACGAGAACGGCAATATCATCGTTTCCGCAGGTACATGGAAGATCGGAGGCGTGGAATTTACATACGGTGCATTTATTTCGGCTGTTGTAAATTTTCTGATTATTGCGCTTGTTCTGTTCCTGATCCTGAAGGCTACCAACGCAGCGCTTGATCTTGCAAAGAAGAAGGAAGAAGAAGCTTCCGCAGCTCCTCCGGAGCCGACAAAGGAAGAAGTTCTCCTGACAGAGATCCGTGACCTTCTCAAAGAGAAAAACGACAAGTGATTCTGACAAAAACAAACCCCGTATCATGCCGATACGGGGTGTTTTTATATTGTCGGAAATTACAGGCAGTGTGCCCGCAGTTCGTCGGGAGACATCGGAGAAAGATAAGCAGGTGCAACGTCAAGTGCGGTCATGCAGCCTGTTCTGCCCTCTGCCTTCAGGCGGGAGAGTGCCCGTGCATAAGCGCACAGCACAGATGCGGTAAACTCAGGATTCGAGCCGAGTTTCAGAGAATATTCGATCGTCTGCGTGGTTGTTTCGCCGTCGCCTGTCTTGCCCGAACGAATCACAAAACCGCCGTGCGGGAGCGATGTGTGGTCACGGTCGAACTCTTCTTCTGTGATGAAGTTCACTGTGGTGTTGTACTCGTCAAAATAGTTCTTCATGGTCTTGATGTCCTGCTCGATCTGTGTCTTGTCTGCGCCCTCCTCTGCAACGACATAGCAAACACGCTCATGCTTGTCACGGGTGGAAAGTTCGGGCATACTGCCGCTGCGGACAGCATCCATCGCAGACTGTACCGGACAGGTGTACTGAATGCCACGCTTTACGCCCTTGACACGGCGGATCGCATCGGAATGCCCCTGCGAAACACCCTTGCCCCAGAATGTATAAGTACCGCCGTTGGGCAGAATGCTTTCCGCATAGACACGGTTGAGCGAGAACAGACCCGGATCCCAGCCAAGGGAGATCATTGCAAGATGACCGTTCTGTTTTGCAGCAGCGTCCACATTGGCAAAATGCTCCGGAATGCGTGCGTGCGTGTCAAAGCTGTCAATAACGTTGAAGAGCTTTGCAAGTGCCGGTGTCTGTTCCGGAAGATCTGTCGCAGAACCGCCGCAGATGATGAGAACGTCAACAGCATCCTGATACTTTTCAATCTCAGCGATCGGATACACAGGAATGCCCGCAGTCAGCAGCTTGACGGATTCGGGGGGACGGCGGGTGAAAACACCGACCAGTTCCATATCTTTGTTCTGACGGATCGCAAGCTCCACACCCTTGCCGAGATTGCCGTAGCCTGCAATACCAATTCTGATTTTGCTCATTGTGATTACCTCCGCTTTCTTAAATGAAGTTTACACGTTTATTATAGCACAATTCCGTGGATTTGTAAAGAAAAAAATCAGTTTTGAAGTGATTTTTTAAGAATATGAAGTGAAATCGTGATTTTGGCTAAGAATATGAATGTTAGCAGTGGAAATACATATGTTTTTCGACTATGGACATACAACGGGCGGTCGCCCCGATAAAATAACAGCTGCAAATAATCCACCAAATCTTTACGACTGGTATATCATGCAAAATATATTGACAAATGGGCGAAACCGTGATACAATATAACTGTACAGCCAATGTACAAATTTTAACAGAAAGAGGGAAATAATCATGAAGAGAAGATGGATCCGTGCGGCGGCTGCCATTATTGCACTGTGCTGCGCTGCATCGGCTCTCCCGGTCATTCCCGCAGATGCGGAAATCGTCGAGGAAGCCAAGGTCGTCTATGAGACAGATTTTGAGGACGGCGATGTGTCCAAGTTCTCCCCCAGAGGTGACAGGGATACCTCTGTCATCAAGGCGGAAAAGGACGAGGAAGGCACTTATATGAGCATTACAGAGCGCTCCAACGGCTGGAACGGCCCGCAGATCAAGCTCGACGACATCTGCGAACCGGGCGTGCGTTATGCGGTTTCGCTCCGTGCAAAGGCTGCATGGTACAATGATATCAAAGTCAGCCTCCAGTACACTCCGAACGGCTCGGAAGATGCGGTTTACAGCAACCTTCAGTCCAAGACTTCTCAGGGCGAGTGGGTAACGTTTGAAGATGTGAAACTCAGCTTCTCCGAGGACGTTCACGACGTGTTCCTGTACATCGAGGCAAGCGACAAGGTTGACCTCTGCATGGATGATTTCAGCCTGAAAACCACACCGGTTTACGGCATGGAAAAGGATATTCCCGGTCTGAAAGATGTTTATAAGGATTACTTCAAGATCGGCGGTGCAGTCACAGCGGACGAGCTTTCCCCGCAGTCTACCAAAGATCTGATCCTCAAACACTACAACAGCATCACCCTCGGCAATGAGCTGAAACCCGAAAATATGCTTGACAAGGAAGCCTGCCAGAAAGCTGCCGCAGACGATGAAACAGCCGTTGCAGTCTCCCTCAAGGGCAATGCACGTTCGATTCTGAACTTCTGCCGTGATAACAAGATTCCGGTTCGCGGACACGTTCTGGTATGGCATTCGCAGACACCGGGCTGGTTCTTCAAGAAGGGCTACGATCCGGACGCTGAATGGGTGGACAAGGAAACCATGCTCGGCAGAATGGAAAACTATATCAAGAACGTCATGGCAGTTCTCGATGAAGAGTATCCCGATGTGGACTTCTATGCATGGGATGTTGTGAATGAGGCATTCACAGACGACGGCAAGCCGAGAAAGGCAGGCACTTACGAGGAAAGCGGCGAATATTCCGGCTGGGTCGGCGTATTCGGCGACAATTCGTTTATTCCGTATGCATTTGAGTATGCAAGAAAGTACGCTCGCAAGGGAACAAAGCTCTACTACAACGACTTCAACGAGTATATGCAGGGCAAGCGCAATGCGATTGCAGAGATGGCAACAGAACTGCATGAGAAAGGCGTGCTGGACGGCATCGGTATGCAGTCGCACCTTGATGTGCGGACAGGTTCTGATGCGTTCCCGTCGGTGAACGTGTACGAGGCGGCACTGAAGAAGTTCGCAGAAACAGGCGTAGACGTGCAGATCACGGAGCTGGATGCCACACTTCCGAAGAACCAGCCGATCACACCCGAACTTCTGGAAGCACAGGCGCAGTATTATTCCGACATCATGGATGCGATCGTGAAGTATAAGGACAACGTTTCCGCAGTTGTATTCTGGGGCACAACGGACGATTGCAGCTGGCGTGCGTGGGGCAGTCCCCTGCTCTTCAATGAGGATTACACCGCAAAGCCCTGCTTCAAGTCCATTATTGATGGCATTGATTACACGATAGAGGAAACACCTACCGAGGAAACACAGAAACCCACCGAAGAACAGAAGGAGACAACGCCTCCGCAGACGGAAACACAGCCTGATACTTCCGGTAGTAAGGAAATTCCGAAGGAATTTACAGGCAAAATCGTTTCAGTCGGCAAGGATTCTTTGGCGTTGGAAGACCAGACATTTGACGGAACGTGCGTCTGGTCTGAAGATGCGCTGAATACGCTGGCAGAGCTGAAAGAGGGCGACAGCGTAGTAATCAAGGCGTTCCAGCGTGCAGGAAACGGAGTACTCTACATTGTGTCTGTTACGAAGACCAGCGGCGGAGAAAGCAGCGAAGGCGCACGCAAACAGGGCGATGTCAACGGTGACAGTGATGTGAATATTCTCGATGTCATTGCAGTAAACAAGTTCCTTGTCGGTGCTAAGACACTCGATGAAGCAGCGATGAAGGCGGGCGACATCAACGCCAGCGGTGAGCCGGACAGCGAAGATTCTCTGGCAATCCTGAAAATGGCACTTAACATTGTGAAGTAATAACGCATAAAAGGAGTGAGGGCATTGCCCCCACTCTTTTTTGATTTGCAGTCATGCTTGGAGAAAAGAAGAACCCCCGGAGAAAACTCCGGGGGGAAACATTTACATGTAATTCTTCAACTAAGGAATTAGTCCTCGAAACGCTTCTTAGCAGTGAATGCAGCAGCGCCTGCGCCCAGCAGAGCGAACAGAGCGATGGTGTAGATACCAGTGCTGTCAGCAGTAGCGGGAGAATCCTTCTTGTCGCTCTTCTTAGCCTTGGAAGACTTAGCATCATCGGAAGAAGACTTGCCCTTGCCGTATACATATACATCGAAGCCGATCAGATTGTCAACCCAAGAACCCTCGGTAACAACCTTCTTGTCAACGATAGCCTTGAAGTTCTTCTGCATATCCTTTACAGAGGTAACCTCATAGTAGTTGTCCTTGAATGCAACATCGCCATTCTCATCTTCCTCGATCTCGCCAGCGAGAAGCTTCAGATAAGAGGAACCATCATCCTTAGCTTCCTTGGAAGCACTGTCATAAACGCCGAAAGCATAGAAGTTGGTGGTGTAGTCACGAATCTCGTCGGTGAACGGAACCAGCTCAGTTGCTTTTACAAGATCCAGCTTGCCGGTTGCGATAAGACCGGTAGCAACATCGTAGTAAACGTCATCAACTGCGAAGTACTCCTTACCATTCTTCGGATCAACGAAGATCTGGCAATCCTCAACAACATTGCCGTCCTGATCGTAGAAGTCACGGAGCATATCTATCTCAACGGTGTCAACAACCTCATCATACAGAATGTCATCCAGGCACTGAGCTGCATAGTCACGGTCACCGTAAGTATTGCCGCCATCAGCGAACATCACGATGTTCTTGTTGTAGCCCTGCTTGTAGTAAGGAATGGTGTTCAGAAGAGCGCCAGCCTGCTTGATAGCAGCAGAGTAAACAGAACCACCCTCAGCCTTAATGCCGTTTACAATGTTCTTGATGTCCTTCAGGTTGGAAGTCCAGCCGGACAGAGTCTTAGTCGTAGTCTCAGAACCCATCTCAATGACAGCAACGTGAGATTCCTTGTTCTTCTTCAGAACCTCATCAGCAAAGCTGATTGCAGCAGCCTTTTCCTTAGCAAGACCCTTGCCCTTAACGGACTCGGACTTGTCGATCAGCATTACGTTGTAGGACTCAGTGATGTCCAGAGTTACAGGGGTCAGACCCTCAAGTGTCTCGCACCAGATGGTAACCTTGCCTTCCTTCAGAGCATGGATCGTGCCGTCAGGATCAACAGTTGCAATGCTGTTATCGCTGGAGAAGAATCTTGTGCCGGTCAGGTAATCAAGAGTAATTGCCTTGCCGTTCTCATCGTAGCCGATGATGTCAAAACCGTTGTCTACAGAAGCCTCGATCTTGCCGGTCTCGCCAGCCTTGATGACTTCCTTGTCGATCTTTGCGGTAGTAACAGTAGGAACCTCGATTACATCGAAATCATCGCCATCTACCTCAACGATCTCAACTTCCTGAATCGGCTCAACCTTCTGATCTACGGTAGGAGCCTCGGTAGCAGCCGGAGTAGCCTCGGTAGCAGCCGGAGCAGCCTCAGTAGCAGCCGGAGCAGCCTCGGTAGCAGCCGGAGTAGCATCAGCAGCCGGAGCAGCATCAGCAGCCGGCTCGGCAGCAGCAACAACAGGAGCAGCAGCAACTTCAGCTACAACAGGAGCAGCCTCAGCAGCAACAGCTACAGGAGCATCAAAAACTTCGAGTGCCTCGGGAGCAGCATCCTCAGCGGATGCAGTCAGACCTGCTGCCGGAAATGCAGCCAGAACAGCAGAGAATACCAGTGCCTTAATTAACTGTTTCTTCTTCATTATGATTCGACCTTTCTTTGTAAAGTTTTTCTTTGCAGAATCGTTGCAACGTACCACATCATTGCATCCTGCATCTGCGTTCCAATATGCCGGAGACAACTGACCTCGCTTTCGGCATACGGGTTATGCGTCGATACAATTGCTGTATCGATTACACCTATATTTTACCACACTCCGTTCGTTTTGTCAATACCCTTGCGTAAATATTCTTGCATATTTTCGTAAAAAAATTTTGGTAATAATTCTGGAAAATCGGTACAATTTGACACTTCTCACAAATCACCGCCACGAAATGGCAAAAAAACCAGATATTTTTGTTTACTTTGTGGATTATAACAGATAAATTCCGTAATATTTACGATTGGGTTACAGTTTGGAATTGCTGCTGTAATTTGCTTTTTCGGGTTATTTCAGCTCTTCTGAGAAGAAAAACACCTCCCCGCAGAGGGGAGGCGCAGTTCGGACGGTCTGTATATTATATATGTATAGACACGGTATCAGTATTTCTTCCGCAGGGTCAGCAGCACGAGCAGGGGGTAAATTTCCAGTCTGCCGAGGAGCATATCCAGAGAGAGCAGGTACTTTGCCC
>JAILPP010000109.1 GCA_024699425.1 Oscillospiraceae bacterium
GGAAGTGCCGCATCCTGCGACCAGACCTTGACAGACATATAGGTGTCCATCGCAAAAATATCTCTGGACTGCACAGGCGTTTCCGCACAGGCAGTCAGAAACAGAACAGGCAGCAGACAAAGCAGTTTTTTACAATGCATAAAGTCTCCTTTCGGGGCATTTCTCTGATCGTGTACTCCATACAATTGCCCTCCGCTGAATATCAAACCGTGTTTTCATTATAGCACAGACCGCAGAAGAAGTCAAGCATCGGTCAACGCTCCGTTTTCGGAAAACGTAGCCGTGAAATTATATGAAGAAGTGCAGATAAATTTGTGCAAAAAGTGGAAATTTTAAGAATGTTTTGTTGCCAATTGTAATTTTTTCATGAAAACACTGGACAAACATCCGCTTATATGTTATAATATGTAAAATAACTTTTTTAATCTGGGGTGATCACATGGGTTTAGCCAGCTTATTCAGAAAGAAGACAAATTACTTCAAGAACTCCATTGAGCCGAAGTGTACGTACTGCCAGTTCAGTACACGCAGTAAATCCGAAGACAACACTATGATTTTCTGCGAGAAGAAAGGTCCGATGAAAGAGGACGACTCCTGCAAGAAATTCTGCTATTCTCCACTCAAACGAATTCCTGACAAGCAGCTCCACATCGAGGGCGCAGATTCCGGCGCAGAGCTGTATGTAGAGATCAACGAAGAAGAGCTGGCGGCCAAGCAGGCAGCCGCAGCCAAGGCAGATGCCGCAGAACGGGCACACGCTGAAAAGGCTGCCGCCGCAGCGAAAGCACAGGAAGAAGCCGCTGCAAAGGCGAAGGCGGAAGCCGAGGCAAAGGCAAAGGCAGAAGCCGAGGCAAAGGCAAAGGCAGAAGCTGAGGCAAAGGCAAAGCAGAACGCTGCACCGAACGAACTTGATGAAATCGCAAAGGCTGCCGAAGAAGCCGCAAAGATCGGTGTTCCGACAGCTCCGAAGCCTGCACCAGTGGCGGATGCCAAGTCCGCAGCAGAAGCAGCGATCAATGCATATCAGATGAATTCCGCTGCCGGCATTGATGACGAGTTTGCAGACCTTGACGATGTAGAGGGCGCAGATGTGATCGAAGTCGAGGAGCATGAGGAAGTCATGAAGTCCAAGAAGGCCACACTCGTAGCAGAATCCGCACAGCATAAGGGTCCTGTTCCGAATCTTCCGTCCGCCTCCGCATTCCTGCGTGACGGCAAGAAGAAGTCGGGTTCGGGTTCCGGTGCAAGACGACAGGCTCCGCCGCCGCCGACTGCCATGATGCAGGCACCGCCCAAAAAGTCCAATGCGGATAACAAGTAAGCAATACAGAATTCAGCCCGCCGTGTGCGGGCTGATTATGGTTCATTTGCCAGGGAGCTTTGACTATGAAACGCAGGGATTACATTAGCTGGAACGAATATTTTATGGGAATCGCAAGCCTGTCCGCCCAGCGGAGCAAGGACAGCAATACACAGGTAGGTGCTTGCATCGTCAACAGCGAAAATAAAATTGTTTCTGTTGGTTACAACGGAATGCCCACCGGCTGTTCGGATGACGAAATGCCGTGGGAACGTGAGGGGGCATTTCTGGAAACGAAATACCCCTTTGTCTGTCATGCAGAGCTGAATGCGATCCTCAACAGCAATGCAGATCTGCACGGCTGCACGCTTTACGTCACGCTGTTCCCGTGCAACGAATGCGCCAAAGCCATCATTCAAAGCGGCATCCGGCGGGTGATCTATCTGGAAAACAAATACGCCGGTACGGATTCCATTCGGGCATCCGAGCTGCTGTTCCGTCTGTCGGGCGTTGCCTGCGAATGCTACACCCCCACAGGACGGGATCTCACCATTTCACTGTAACGGAGGCAATTTATGAGAATACGCTGTAAGCCGTGGGCAAGACCCGAACTGGAGAAAAGCAGCTTTTTTATCCCTGAACCAAAGGAAAAACGCGGACACTGGGCGGAGGAATTCGGCAACGGCAAACCCATCTGGCTGGAGCTTGGCTGCGGCAAGGGCGGTTTTGCAAGTCAGGCTGTCGTGCAGTGGCAGGATGTCAATTTCATCGCCGTGGATATCAAGAATGAAATGCTCGTCCTCGCCAAACGCAAGATCGAGGCGGCATTGCAGGAAAACGGACTCACGGACGAGCAGGTGCGTGTGATGATCTTCAATATTTCACATATCGAAGAAGCATTCTCCGCAGAGGATCAGATCGACCGCATCTTTATCAATTTCTGCAATCCGTGGCCGAAGGGCAAACATAAAAAACGCCGTCTGACACATCCGAGACAGCTTGTGCAGTACAAGCCGTTCCTGAAGGGCGAGATCTGGTTCAAGACGGACGATGACGAACTGTTCGAGGAAACACTGGAATACTTAGAGGAAACAGGCTTTGCCGTGACCTATCTGACCCGTGACCTGCACAATTCCGGATTTGCGGAGAATCTTGTCACGGAACACGAGCAGATGTTCTCCGATGAGGGAAAACCCATCAAATTCCTGATCTGTTCCCCGAAGTAAAGCCGAATACAGAGAGAAAACAGAAGAGAGGTAATGCAGCATGGCAAATCCGCAGATTCTGCGAAAAACCAAACAGATCGTGATTGACGGTGACAGCGTCTGCCGCAAGCCAGCATCGGCATGGCGCGGACTGGGCATGGTAGTCGGCAACGGCACATCGCATCTGCTGACAGACTATGCGCAGGTAAAGCCCGAAGTCTATGATGAAATTCTCCGTCTGCTGTTTCTGCCCGGCTATGGTGCGGGCATTCAGCACCTGACCATCGAACTCGGCAGCGACACCAACGGCGAACCGTGTACTAAACGAGGACTGAATGCCCCCGCCGATGTGACACAGTGCGCCTCTTTCCGCATTGCGGCAGATGCCGTAAAACTCAACCCGTCGCTGACACTGGAACTGCGTGCGGGCGACGATCCCGACTGGGTGAAGCGTGTGTTTGCCAACAGCGATGAATCGGGCTATGCCATGCGGTTTCAGTGGCTGCGTGACACGCTCCACGCCGCCTTTGAGACTTACGGACTGCAATTTTCCTATGTCTCACCCGTTTCCTGCGATGAAGAGCAGCCCGATGCAGCGTGGCTTCTCTATGCCGCTGCGCACCTCAAAGGGGATGCTGCACTGCCGTATCCCGCCTCGGAACTGCACATCGTTGCACCTGACATTCCGACAGAACTTCTCACCAGCAAGACACTGCGCAATGCCGTTGATGTCATTGCACGGAAGTCCCCTGCCATGAATGATGAGATCCGCACACTTCATGAGGAGTACGGCAAGGAACTCTGGTATGTACAGGGCGCTGCCCCCGCCAATGACCCCTCACTGACCTGCCGTATTGACAAATGCGGACTTTCCGGACGGGGCTGTGCCATTGACATTGCCAACCGTATTCTGGGCTGTTTCCCGAACGGGAATGTAACGCTGTATAGTTTCCAGTCCGCACTCAAAGCCTGCTACGGCACGGAGATTCCCGGACAGCTCCTGACAGCAGATACACCGTGGAGTGGCAGCATTGAACCGGGTATCGGACTCTGGATCGCACGGCATTTCACCAAATTCACCGACCCCGGCTGGCTGTATCTGGAAAGCGCCTGCTTCCGTGACGGCGAAGAGACACGCGCAGTCCGCCGCACCAACGATGCCTACCTGACTCTCTGCGCCCCCGACGGCAGAGGTCTGACCATGATCCTGACCAACGATTCCGATGCGCCCCGTTCCTATCTTGTCGTGCTGAAAAATATGCCCGCCCTGCCCGAATTTGCCTATATCATCGAAACGATCGGCAATGATGACCCGTGGCTTGTGGACGTGGACTGGTTCAAGGCGACTGAAAAAGTCAAGCTGTCGGGACTCGACGGCGAGATCGCATTCCCCGTTGTCGTCAAGCCCAATTCGATCATGACGATTACCACAGAGGCAGGGCGTTTTTCCCATGTTTACGGTGATGAGGAACTCAGCAGCGAAATTCCCGATCAGGCACGTCTGCCGATGCCCTTTACTCTGGATTTCACAGACAGCGAACCTGCCCCGCTTGGCAAACCGCTGTATCTGGACGATCAAAGCGGCGCATTCCGCCTTGTCAGCGGAGAAAACGGAAATTATCTCGAACAGTTCTCGGTCGGAGAATGCCGCACGGAGGACGATACAGACCCCTTCACCTGCTTCGGTGATGATATGTGGGCGGATTATCAGGCGGTCACAGAGGCGGATTTTGCCGACGAATCACCGGATAACTATGTCGGCATCGGTATCCGTAACAACTGTGCAGACGATTGCAGCGGATTTCAGGTGCTTTTGTATGCAGACGGTCACTGGGAATTCTGGTATCAGGAGGAAGTCCTGCAATCCGGAACGATGCCTGATTTCGTGTACGGAAACCGTCACAAACTCGGCATCGGTGCGATCGGAACGCTTATCATGTGTTTTGCGGACGGGCATTCCCTCTGTGAAATGAAACTGGATAACAGACCGCTGATCCGTGCGGGACGTGCCGGTCTTGCAAGTGCCTTTTTCCGCAATTGTTTTTATCGGATCGAAGTCAGACGGCTGGATCTGCCGCTGCCGCTGATGGCATATGTCTACCGTCAGGACTGCCTGTCACAGTACGTCAGATTTGATGCCGCCGCAGAGACGGGCTGGCGGTTGCAGGGCATGGCAGATGTACAGCATTATTCCCGTACCTGCGTGGAAGGCGCAGCGGGGGCGGCAATGGAGATCCGTTTCTACGGGGCAGGCATCTTCCTGCTCGGAAAGACGGAATATGCAAAATGCCGCATCTTTCTCGATGATGACCTCTACTCGGAAGAAAAAGAACTCGGCAGCAGCGGATTCCGTGAAGTGTTCCTGACGATCGAACCGCTGCAAACAGACTGGCACACGCTGCGGATGGAAGTGCTGGACGGCAAGCTGTGCTTTGACTGCTTCGAGATTCCGACCAATGACGAATCTCCCGAATATGATTCCAATTTCCCGGACGACCCGGAGCGTGCCGAATCCCTGCTGGACAAGAAAATGCCCTTTGATCTGAAAAAAGCAACACTGCCGCTTGCGGGTGCTGCCGCAAACGGACTTGCGATGGTGTTCACCCTCGGAAAACTCGGTGACAAACTGCACAAACTGCGCTTCCGCAGAAAGAAGTAACAAAGGGGGAGTTTTCATGAAATGCCCGAAATGCGGCGAAGAAATGACCTTAGGCAAAATCAATATCTTTTACGGCAGCAGTTATCCGATGGGAAGTATTGCGCCGTTCTGGGCGGAGAAAAGCTATTTCACCAAGGCCACCTTCCCCAATGCCAAAGATGCCGAGAAAAAGGGAATCGGATTCCGATTCCCTGCGCCTCATGAGAAAATCGACATTGCCTACACGAATTTACCGGAAGCATTCGCCTGCAAATCCTGCAAGGTGATTCTGCTCGAATGCGGAAAGGAATAATTTCGGCTGCACGCTGTTCTGTTTCGGATTTCTGTTTGTGATCGTATCAGTTCAGCAGTACGTCAAGACTGGAAGAATCCACAAATCTGCTGATGCCTTCGGAATCCTGATCGACACGGAACACTTCTTCCTCATCATCAAAGAGAATGCGGATGCCGAAACTGCCGTCATCCATCCAGCCTGCCGACAATGCGGAATATTCCATATTCAGTGTGTCAAGTGCTTCCGCCGCTGTCCGACAGAAATCAATGGAGTCATAGGTATCCGAATTTTCTTCATAGGTAAAATCGTGAGAATCAACGGAAAGAAACAGATTTCCCGGATAACGGGAGCCCCAGAAATCCCCCTGCACGCTGAACCCGTGCTGACTGACACCAAGAATCGTCAGCCCGTTCCCGTATCTTGAATATCCCGGTACTGCAAACCAGTTCTGACGCACAAGAATATGACCGTCCCTGATGCTGACTTTCGGGAAATGCAGGGTCATGTCATCGCCTGTACAAATCGTATACGTTCCGCCGAGGGCGTAACCGTCATCCAGCAAGGTGTAGCTGTCGAGGATATAGCTCCAGTCTTTTTCCCGTACTGTCACAAGTTCGGGCGTATCATCGCCCGTAAAATCACGAATGACGGCACTGATGATCCCCTCCGCAGCAGACGGCGGCGGCAGCACTTCCCCCAATCCGCCCTCTGAGACCTGTTCAAATGTCACATCCTGCGAAATTCCGTAATTCGGGACAAGCACGTCACACAGAAACCGCTTTGCCATACTTTCGGGATCATCCGCAGGCGGTACGGTCGGGATCACGGGAAGTTCTGTCGTCGGGACGGGCTGTGAACCGTCGGTGATCTCCGTCACAGAGGCGGAAGTCATCGGTACAGGCACTTCCGTCGGATCCGGAGCCGGAGGAGCTGTACTGCATCCGGTCAGGAACACGGCAAGCAGAATGGTCAGGAATCGTTTCATCAATCATCATCCTCTCAGTTGTTTTTGATTACGTTTATTATATCACTACTCCCCTGCTTTGTCAACCGTTTCGATGCAGGTGCGTGTATCGGCATTTTCACAAATCAGGTATCAAACGAAAAGGCTGTGTAACCGCATGGGTTGCACAGCCTTGTTTCTTTTTTCACGGCGGAGATCATTCGTCCTTGGGCTTGCCAAGGATAACAGGATTCTGCTTTTTCTTTTCCTTCTCTGCCTTTTCGGCTGCAAGCTGTTCTGCCGCTGTGATATTCTCTCTGATGGCATCCTGCTTCAGACGGATTTTGAGGCGGTCGCTGCCCGTTTCAAGGACAACTGTTCCCGTTGCTTCCTCGACACGCAGAACAATGCCCACAATACCGCCGATGGTCACAACTTCATCCCCGATCTGGAGATTCTTCTGCATTTCACGGGTTTCCTTCTCCTGCTTCTGCTGCGGACGGATCATAATAAAATACAGGAATACCAGCAGCAAAAGTGGAATGCCGAGCGTTGTGAACATCGCCCCGATACCGCCTGCCATGCCTGCATCTGCCTGCGCATCTGCCGCAAATGCATGAAGCATTCCGACACTTCCCATCATTCCCGCACTTCCGAGTGCGGCTGCGGTTTTTACGATCTTCTTGTTCATAAATCCTTTTCCTCCTTGAATTTGTTCTGTGTCATGCCGAAAAACTCCGACAGCTCTTATTTCTCCCGGATGTACTTGTCAATGGAAGCCGCTGCTGCCTTGCCTGCGCCCATTGCCAGAATGACCGTTGCCGCACCCGTCACAGCATCGCCGCCCGCATAAACGCCTTCCTTGGTGGTCTGCATCGTCTCGTCCACGACCAGACAGCCCCGCTTGTCGGCATCGAGTCCTTCCGTTGTCGTGCGGATCAGGGGGTTCGGGGACGTGCCGATTGCCATAATGACCGTATCCACTGCGAGTTCATACTCCGAGCCTTCGATCGGGACGGGGCTTCTTCTGCCCGATGCGTCGGGTTCACCGAGTTTCATTTTCTGGATGACCGCCGCACGGACTCTGCCGTTTTCATCGCCGAGGAGCTTGACGGGGTTGTTCAGGTTCAGGAATTCCACGCCCTCTTCCATAGCATGACATACTTCCTCACGGCGGGCGGGCATCTCGTCCATGCTGCGGCGGTACACGATGTAAACATGATCTGCACCCATGCGAAGTGCCGAACGTGCCGCATCCATTGCCACATTGCCGCCGCCGACCACTGCAACCGCTTTCGAGCGCAGAACAGGCGTATCATAGCCCTCTTTGTAGCCTTTCATCAGGTTGATGCGGGTGAGATATTCATTGGCGGAACAGCACCCGATCAGCGATTCGCCCTCGATGCCCATAAAGCGGGGCAGTCCCGCACCCGAACCGACAAAGACCGCTTCAAATCCGTCTGCGATCAGTTCATCAATGCTCAGAACCTTGCCGATGACCATATTCGTCATGATGCTGACACCGAGTGTTTTCAGGTTTTCGACCTCTTTCTGCACGATGTCCTTGGGCAGACGAAATTCGGGAATACCGTACATCAGCACGCCGCCTGCCTTGTGCAGCGCTTCAAAAACAGTGACTTCATAACCGAGTCTGGCAAGATCGCCCGCACAGGTCAGACCCGACGGTCCTGCCCCGACCACAGCGACCTTGTGACCGTTGGAGACAGGCTTCTGCGGGGGAGCTTCTGTATGTTTCATGTGGGTATCCGCTGCAAAACGTTCCAGTCTGCCGATACCGACCGGTTCGCCCTTGATTCCGCGGACACATTTGCTTTCGCACTGGCGCTCCTGCGGGCAGACTCTGCCGCATACGGCGGGGAGACTGCTTGTGGCATGAATCACTTCATAGGCACCCTCGAAGTCATTCTCGGTGATCTTCTTGATGAATACGGGAATCTGCACGCCGACAGGACAGCCTGAAACACAGGGCATATTCTTACAGTTCAGACAGCGTGAGGCTTCTTCCAGTGCCATTTCCTGCGTGTATCCGAGGGTGACTTCCCCGAAATTGCGGGCACGCACCTTGGGTTCCTGTTCGGGAATCGGGACTTTTGTCCGTGACATATTTGGCATTTTTCTGACCTCCTCCGAATCAGGCTTTGTCCGCCTGTGCCATCATACGGCATTCGGCTTCACGTTCTCTGTATGTTCCGTTGCGGTGCATCAGTTCGTCAAAATCGACTTCATGTCCGTCAAAATCAGGACCTTCCACGCAGGCGTAGCGGGTCTTTCCGCCGACGGTGACACGGCAGCCGCCGCACATCCCTGTCCCGTCCACCATGATTGGGTTCAGGGAAACGATCGTTTTGATCTGATACTTCTTTGTGACCTCACAGACGAATTTCATCATGGGAACAGGTCCGATGGCAATGACGCAATCATATTTGTGACCGTTCTGAATGCGTTCATCCAGCGCATTGGTCACAAAGCCCTTCACACCATAGCTGCCGTCATCGGTGCAGAGAATCAGCTCATCACAGACCGCACGGAATTCGTCCTCAAGGATCACAATGTCCCTGCTGCGGAATCCCGAAATGACATCGACGGAATACCCCGCTTTGTGCAGCGATTTTGCCTGCGGATAGGCAATGGCACAGCCTACACCGCCGCCGATCACGCAGATGTTCTTTGCCCCCTCCGGAATTTCGGTCGCCTGCCCCAGCGGTCCGACCAGATCGGCAATGCTGTCCCCTGTATTCAGGGCGTTCAGCTTCATCGTGGATTTGCCGACAATCTGGAAAATCAGCGTAATCGTGCCGTTCTGCGGGTCGGCATCGGCGATGGTCAGCGGGACACGCTCCCCCTCTTCATCGACACGGAATATGACAAATTGCCCCGCTCTGGCTTTCCGTGCAATGTACGGTGCATCGAAAACCATCTGCGTGACGTTCGGATTCAGTATTTTTTTCTCTATAATGCGAAACATACGCATTTCCTCCTTTCCCGGAATACTCTCTTCATTGTAGCATAAAATCGCCCCTGTGTCAAGGGGCGTGACGGACAATTGCATTCCGTCCCGTGTTTCTTATAGAAATATGAACAAATATTGACTTGATTTTTGCAGAGGAATATGCTATAATGATAATAGGAGTTTTTATGTCTGCGGGGCGGCATCTCCGCAGCCAAATCTGATCGCAAGGGAGAATTTCTATGAACAACATCTTTTCCGCAGCGGATATTCTGCTGCCCGATTTCGACAAGATTGATGCCCTGAAATGGAGCGTCATTGCCTGTGACCAGTTTACAGGCGACCCCGCTTACTGGGAGAAAACCGCACAGACCGCAGGCGATGCGCCGTCCTCGCTGAATTTGATTCTGCCGGAACTGTACCTCGAAGAACCCGATGTGCAGGATCGCATTGATGCCATTCAGGAGACAATGCAGCAATATCTCGATGACGGTATTTTCAAGTCCTATCCGCAGGCGATGATCTATGTGGAACGCATTCAGTCCAACGGTATCCTCCGCTGCGGTGTGATCGGAAAGATCGACCTCGAAGCCTATGACTACTCCCACGGCAGCAAGTCCCCTGTACGGGCGACCGAAGCAACTGTACTGGAGCGTATCCCTCCGAGAATGCGTGTGCGTGCAAAGGCTCAGCTCGAACTGCCGCATATCATGATTCTCATTGATGACCCGCAGGATACTGCCATCGGCGGCTGTACCGCACAGAAGGCACAGATGCAGAGACTCTATGCCACCGAACTCATGAACGGCGGCGGCAGCATTCAGGGCTGGCTCATGAACAAGCAGCAGCAGTCCGCTTTCCTCGAAAAGCTGCATGAAATCGAAACGGCAAGCGGAGAACTGCAATATGCCATGGGTGACGGCAACCACTCGCTCGCAACGGCAAAAGCCTGCTATGAACAGCTCAAAAAAGATCACCCCGAAACCGACTTCTCCGATCATCCCGCACGGTATGCACTTGTGGAACTCGTCAACCTGCACAGTGAGGCATTGCAGTTTGAAGCGATTCACCGCATTATCACGCAGACAGACCCCGGTCAGCTCATGATGACACTTGCCAAGGTACTCGGTCTTTCGGAAGATCCCTCCGAACAGCCCGTCACCGTTGTCAGAGGCGATGAAAAACGTGAAATGTTCATTCATAAGCCCACTTCCAATCTTGCTGTCGGCAGTCTCCAGAATGCACTCGATGCGTACCTTTCCGCCAACAAGGGGAAAATCGACTATATCCACGGCACGGAAACCGTTGAACGCCTTGCCAAAATGCCCGATGCCATCGGCTTCCTCCTGCCCGATATGGATAAGCGGGAACTGTTCCCCAGCGTGCAGAAGGACGGCGCACTCCCCCGCAAGACGTTCTCTATGGGTCATGCAGAGGACAAACGGTATTACATGGAAGCAAGAAAGATTCGCTGATCTGATGTCAATTTCGTGAACCGGAATGCACAGGTACGGCAGTACTTCTCTCTGTGAAAGGAGGCGAATCCTCCAATGATACGGGATTATATCCAGATGTGTTTTCTCACCGTGATCGGCGGTGTCACGCTGTTTTTCTTTGTCCTGTTCAATCTCTGTTCAAGTTCCGTCTTGGTTTCCGGAATGAAAGCATTTTCCTCTGACCTCAACGGTCTGAAACAGATCAACGACACCATCGGACACGATGCAGGCGACAAGGCGATCTTTGCAGTCTCTCAATGCGGCGGATGAAATGATGTACGCCGATAAGCACAGAATCAAACAGCAATGTTCCGCCGGATAAACTCTTGTGCAATGTGTTTTTACGCATTGCACTTTCTTTTTACCGCAGTACGCATGGATTATAGAAA
>JAILPP010000013.1 GCA_024699425.1 Oscillospiraceae bacterium
TACAGCAGGACGCTATCACTCCCTGATCGCTGACGAAAACACTCTGCCCGATTGTCTCTACGTCACCGCACTGGATGAAAACGGTCAGATCATGGGCATCTCCCACAAGGAACACCCGACCTACGGCTTGCAGTTCCATCCCGAATCTGTCCTCACGCCTGATGGCAGACGGATCCTGCGGAATTTCCTCGTCATTGCAGGTATCCTCTCCGAACAGCTCCCCGTGGAAGAACAGCCAGTTACATTGCAGCCGTATTATGCCAAGCTCATGAACCGTGAAGACCTGACTATGGACGAAGCAGAAGCCTGCATGGACATTCTCATGGGTGGAAAGGCAAATCAGCTCCAGATCGCAGCCGTCCTCTCGGCGCTTGCCACAAAGGGCGAAACGCCCGATGAAATCGCAGGCTTCGCCAAGGGAATGCGGGCAAAGGCATCTCTTGTTCCCGATGCCAGTGATACGATTGATATTGTCGGAACGGGCGGAGACAAGGCGTTTACATTCAATATTTCCACAACCTCCGCATTTGTGGCGGCAGCAGCAGGTGCAAGAGTCGCAAAACACGGAAACCGCAGTGTTTCAAGCAAAAGCGGTGCAGCCGATGTACTTGAGGCACTCGGCGTAAAGATCGCCACCAGACCGGAACAGGCGAAGGCTTGTATTGACAATGTGGGGCTTTCCTTCCTCTTTGCGCAGAGTTATCATGCAAGTATGCGCTTTGTGGGTCCTGTCCGCGGACAGCTCGGTGTCCGCACGGTATTCAATATCTTGGGACCTCTGACAAATCCTGCCAAGGCGGATTATATCGTCCTCGGCGTGTACTGCAAGGAGCTGACAGAGATCATGGCAAAAGTTCTCCGTCAGGTCGGCATCAAGCGGGCGATGGTCGTATTCGGCAATGATGTCATGGACGAGATCACGGTCTCCGATGCAACGACTGTCACGGAAGTCAACGGCGATGAACTTCTCACCTATGAGATCACACCCGAACAGTTCGGACTGAAACGCTATCCGAAATCGGAGATCGTCGGCGGTACGCCCACCGAAAACGCCGCGATCACACGGGGGATTCTCTCTGGCGAAGTGCAGGGGGCAAAGCGTGACATCGTACTGATGAATGCGGGCGCTGTACTGTATACCTACGGCATCGCTCAGAATTTAGCCGAAGGCATTGAGCTTGCCGCAGAGATGATCGACAGCGGAAAGGCTCTGCAAAAACTTGACGAATTTGTGAAGTTTACCAATGAGATGGAGTGAGCAATGGAAGATATTTTAGAAAAGATCTGTCAGATGCGCACCTCTCAGCTGCTGCGGGAAAAGGAGCGTATCCCGCTTTCGGAAATGCGCCGCCTTGCTGAGAATGCACAGCCCCGCCCCGGATTCATTCAGGCACTTGAAAAGCCGGGACTTTCCTGCATCTGCGAAGTCAAAAAAGCCTCTCCTTCCAAAGGGCTGATCCGTGCGGACTTTCACCCCGCAGAGCTTGCCAAAGCGTATGCACAGGCGGGTGCGGACTGCATTTCCTGCCTGACAGAAGAGCATTATTTTCAGGGAAGTTCCGACTATCTGCGGGAGATTGCCGATGCTGTAACAATCCCGATTCTGCGGAAAGATTTCATCTTTGACGAATATCAGATCTATGAGGCAAAGGCGATCGGCGCATCGGCAGTTCTGCTGATCGCAGCCATTCTGGATGACGTGCAGTTACAGGCGTTTCTGAATCTGGCACACTCGCTGGGTCTGGATTGTCTGGTGGAAGTCCACACCGCAGAAGAGGTGGAACGTGCGCAGAAGTGCAAGCCCCATCTGCTCGGTGTCAATAACCGTGATCTGCGGACGTTCTCTGTCGATTTAGGGCATACGGCGGCACTTTCGGCAATGCGTCAGACGGGACAGCTCTTTGTCTCCGAATCCGGCATCAAGACCAATGCGGATATGCGCACCGTACAGAAAAACGGCGCAGATGCGGTACTGATCGGTGAAACGCTCATGCGCAGTGACAATATCCCCGCTACCCTTCACGCCCTGCGGGAGGGAACAGCATGAACACTTATCTGAAGATCTGCGGTATCCGCAGAATGGAAGATGTGCAGTACCTGAACGAATTTCCACCGGATTTTGCGGGCTTTATCTGCGCAAAACCTTATTGGAGATATGTCCCGCCTGAGGATTTCCGAATGCTTTGCAGAAAGCTGCGGGGCGAGATCGGACGGGTGGGCGTGTTCGTGAATCCTGCGTGGGAGGATATTGAACCCTATGCACCGTATCTGGATAAAATTCAGCTTCACGGAAATGAAACAGCGGAACTGATCGCAGAACTTCACGACAAGCTGTCAGATACAGAGATCTGGAAAGCCGTGCGGGTGCAGTCGGCGCAGGACATTGCAGATGCAGATGCGCTCGGTGCAGACAAGCTCGTGCTGGACAGCTTTTCGGTGAAATCGGTCGGCGGCACAGGGGAACTTGCGCCGTGGGACATCATCGCAAAACATCGCCCCTTCAAGCCGTTTCTGCTCGCCGGAGGCATCACGCCTGAAAATGTACGTCAGGCAATTGCGGATGTTTCGCCGTGGGGCGTGGACGCATCAAGCAGTCTGGAGACGGACAGATGCAAGGACAGGGAGAAAATTTACGCCATGACGGAAGCTGTACAGAATCCGCTGTATTGCTTTGCCAAGGGATTACAGACATAAATCTGTAAATCGAACTGAAAGGATGAAATCTATGGAAAAAATCGGAAGATTCGGCGATTTCGGCGGGCAGTACGTCCCCGAAACCGTCATGAATGCAGTCACGGAATTGCAGGAGGCATACGACAAATATAAGAATGACCCCGCATTTTTGCAGGAGCTTCGGGATCTGTATCACAATTACGCATTCCGTCCGTCACTGCTTTATTATGCAGAAAAGATGACCAAAGACCTCGGCGGTGCAAAGATCTACATCAAGCGTGAAGATCTGAACCATACCGGTTCGCACAAGATCAACAATGCACTCGGACAGGTGCTGCTTGCCAAGCATATGGGCAAAAAGCGTGTCATTGCAGAAACAGGTGCAGGACAGCACGGCGTTGCCACGGCAACCATCTGCGCCTACTTCAACATGGAGTGCGAAGTCTACATGGGACGTGAGGATATGGAACGTCAGGCACTGAACGTCTATCGGATGAATCTGCTCGGCGCAAAAGTCACGGGCGTGGATTCCGGCACGGCAACCCTGAAAGATGCCATCAACGAGGCAATGCGTGACTGGGCAACCAATATCGACACCACGTTCTACTGCATCGGTTCGGTCATGGGTCCGCACCCCTATCCAACGATGGTGCGTGATTTCCAGAAGATCATCGGCGAAGAAGCAAAGGCACAGATTCTTGAAGCCGAGGGAAAATTGCCGGACTGCGTGGTTGCCTGTGTGGGCGGCGGCTCGAATGCAATGGGTATCTTCTATGATTTCATTCCGGATCAGGGCGTTCGCCTTGTCGGGGCGGAAGCTGCCGGACGGGGCATTGATACCGATCAGCACGCTGCGACCCTTTCTAAAGGTGATCTCGGCATTTTCCACGGTATGAAATCCGTATTTCTCCAGAATGACGAAGGACAGATCGCACCTGTATTCTCGATCTCTGCGGGTCTGGACTATCCCGGCATCGGACCGGAACACGCCTACCTCAACAGCATCGGACGTGCAGACTATGTTGCAGTCACCGATGAAGAAGCAGTACAGGCGTTTGAGTACCTCTCGAAAACCGAAGGTATTATTCCTGCGATTGAATCTGCACACGCCGTTGCAGCAGCCAGAAAAATTGCACCGACCATGCAGCCCGACCAGATCATGATCATCAACCTTTCCGGAAGAGGAGACAAGGATGTTCAGCAGATCGCACGTTACAGAGGAGTGGATTTAAGTGTCTAACAGAATCGACAAGAAATTTGCAGAGCTGAAAGCTGCGGGCAGAAAAGCCCTCATCACTTATATCGTTGCAGGAGACGGCGGTTATGATCTGACCGAACAGGCAGTTCTCGAAATGGAAAAGCAGGGTGTGGATATTGTGGAGATCGGTGTACCGTTCTCAGATCCGATCGCAGAGGGAACCGTCATTCAGGAGGCATCCCTGCGTTCGCTGCGTGACAATCATACCACGCTGAAAGGTGCATTTGAGATGGTGGAACGGCTTCGCAGACAGACGGATATGCCTCTGCTTCTGATGCTGTATGCCAACACGGTATTCCGCACCAAGGACTTTTTTGAACGCTGCAAGGCAGTCGGTGTGGACGGTGTCATCATCCCCGATCTGCCGTTTGAGGAGCATGAGGAATTTGACAAGCCCGCACGGGAAAACGGTATTTACAATATCAGTCTGGTCACACCTGCAAGCCGCGGCAGAATCGCAAAGATCGCAGCCAAAGCAGAAGGCTTCCTGTATTG
>JAILPP010000042.1 GCA_024699425.1 Oscillospiraceae bacterium
GACAGCAGCGGGACTTCAAAGTCTGTCGCCTGGATATCATATTCGATACAGTATTCCTGCGGTCGAGTCTCTTTGTCAGGCACAAAATATCCTGCGGAATCTGACACTTCTCCTGTTTCCGAGGAAGTCTAATAAAACCGACGAACTGCGGCAGAAGAAAAAAAGCCTTGCTATTTCCGGGAAAATGTGGTATAATAGAAATATCATTTTCTGACAGGAGGCTTCTATGGAACACGAACAGGCAAAACAACGCATTGCAGAGCTTTCGGAGCTTCTGGAGCGCTACAATCACGAATACTATGTGCTGGATCGTCCGAGCGTGGACGATTACACCTATGATACACTGATGCACGAACTTGCAGATCTTGAACGGGAATTTCCCGATCTGCTCAGTCCCCAGTCTCCGACGCAGCGTGTCGGCGGGACGGCTTCCAATACGTTTGAGAAGGTCAGTCACGCCGTACAGATGCAGAGCTTGCAGGACGTGTTCGGATTTGAACAGGTGGGCAGCTTTGTGACACGCATTCATGAAGAATTTCCGGAGGCTTCATTCAGTGTAGAGCCAAAAATCGACGGACTGTCTGTTTCTCTGGAGTACCGTAACGGCAGATTCGTTCTCGGTTCTACCAGAGGAGACGGCTTTATCGGCGAGGATGTCACTGCCAACCTCAAAACGATACGCAGCATCCCCCTGACACTCAAAGAAAGCCTTCCCTTGCTGGAAGTGCGGGGCGAGGTCTATATGCCGCGGGAATCCTTCTTCCGTCTGGTAAAACAACAGGAGGAGAATGATGAACAGCCGTTCAAGAATCCCCGCAATGCCGCTGCGGGTTCACTCCGACAGAAGAGCGCAAAAATCACAGCAAGCCGAAAACTGGATATTTTCATCTTTAATATGCAGCAGTGCGAAGGCAGGACATTTTCCACGCACGATGAGACATTGCAGTTTCTGAGCGATGCGGGATTCCGTGTGATCCCCGGAAGAAAGATCTGCACCACGACCGAAGAAATCATTGCAGCGATTCAGGCAATCGGCGATTCCCGCAGCAGTCTGCCCTACGACATTGACGGCGTTGTCATCAAAACGAACGGACTTGACCAGCGGGATGCGGTCGGTTCTACTGCCAAGACCCCCAAGTGGGCGATTGCCTACAAATTCCCGCCGGAGGAAAAGGAAACTGTCCTGCGGGAGATCGAAGTCAATGTCGGACGGACGGGCGCTCTGACACCCGTTGCCGTCTTTGATACGATCCTGCTTGCGGGAACAAGTGTTTCCCGTGCCGTGCTGCACAATCAGGACTTCATCTCAGAAAAGGACATCCGCCCTGGTGATACCATTGTTGTGCGCAAGGCGGGAGATATCATTCCGGAAGTACTGAAAAGCGTGCGCCATGCGGACGATTCCGTGCCGTACCGCCTGCCGGAGTGCTGTCCTGTCTGCGGGGCAAAGGCTGTGCGTGATGAGGAAGAAGCAGTCCTTCGCTGTCCGAATATCTCCTGTCCTGCACAGCTCCACAAGCAGTTGGTGCATTTTGCTTCCCGTGATGCCATGAACATTGACGGTCTTGGTCCTGCGATCATCACATCGCTTTTGGATGCGGCACTTGTCAAAGATGCAGGCGACCTCTACTGCCTGACCAGAGAGCAGCTTCTGACTCTGGAAGGCTTCAAGGACAAGAGTGCAGACAATCTGCTCACTTCGATCTCCGCTTCAAAGACAGCACCGCTTGACCGTGTGATCTATGCGCTCGGCATCCGTAATATCGGTGCCAAATCCGCTTCTCTTCTCTGTGCGCATTTCGGCTCGCTTGCAGCAGTCGAACAGGCAAGTCCGGAACAGATCGCAGAGATCGAAGGCTTCGGGGAAGTCATGGCACAGAGTGTCCATACGGCACTGCACGACCCATCTGTACAGGCGCTGCTGGATAAACTCCGCCAAGCCGGTCTGACCATGCCCTATGAAAAGCCCGTAACGGCTGACGATACGGCATTCAGCGGCAAGACTGTCGTGCTGACCGGAACACTCACCATGAAACGCAATGATGCGAAAAAACTGCTTGAAGCCGCCGGTTCAAAGGTCAGCGGCTCCGTATCGAAGAAAACAGATTTCGTGGTTGCGGGAGAAGATGCGGGTTCCAAACTCACCAAGGCACAGGAACTCGGCGTGACCGTCCTCTCCGAACAGGAAATGCTCTCCATGCTCAAAGCCTGACATCGGGAAAATACCGACGGACAAATTCCGGCAGAGGGGTGTGGACTTCCATCCCCTCCAGTCCTGAAAGCACCGTGTTTTGCAGTCCTGTAAAGCGCAGTGACCATGCGCAAAGACACTGATTTTCTTCTTTGTCTGCGCCGCTGCCGTATTTCGGATCGCCGAGCAGAGGCGCACCCAGAAAGGCAAGATGTGCCCTGATCTGATGTGTGCGCCCCGTGTGGAGCGTGACTTTCACAAGCTGTCTGTCCCCGCTGCGGGCAAGCACCTCGTATTCGGTGAAAATGCGTTTCCATGTACTGTCCGCCGCATTGCTCCGCACGCTGACCTGACGGGTGCGCTCGTCCTTCTTCTGGTATGCCGTGCAGAGTGCATGATGTTCGGGCAACGGGGTGGCGGTAATGGCAAGATACTGCTTCTGCACCTTCCGTTCCCGTATGGCTTCATTCATACAGCGCAGGGCAGCGGCATTCTTTGCCGCAATGACAAGTCCCTCGGTGTTGCGGTCAATGCGGTTGCAGAGCGCAGGTGCAAAGGTCTGTTCGGCTGAAGGATCATACTCTCCCTTTGCGGAAAGATAGCAGAGAATCTCGT
>JAILPP010000113.1 GCA_024699425.1 Oscillospiraceae bacterium
GGAATTGTACAGCATTTTGTATTCACGGTTGCTGTCCCCTTCGCCGTCCTCCTGAATATACTTGCCGCAGATCACGGCAAGGCGGATGTCACTGTCGGAGGGGATCGCATTCAAAGTACTTTGGATCAGTTCCTTGGAAAACTGAGAGATGATCTCTTCCAGAACCAGACCGATGATTTTTTTCTCGCCGTTTCGTTTGTTTTTCATGGTTTCCCCCTTACAGGATCTCCGGGGCAGGCTTGGAGAAAAGATAACCCTGCGAATAATCAATATTATATTTCAGCAGCATTTCCTGTGTTTCCTCTCTGTCTACAAATTCAGCGATAATACGCAGGTCACGGTTACTGAGACTTTTCCAGTATGCCATCAGTGCAATCAGGTTTTCGCATTCTTTGTCCTCGCAGCAGTTGCGGACGATCGAGCCGTCAATTTTGAGATAATCGCAGTGAATGCTTGCGATATGCTGAAGATTGGAAAAACCGCTTCCGAAGTCATCAATGGAGATCTGTGCGCCGAGGGTATGAATCTTGTCCACAAATGCCATCATTTCGTCATAATCTTCAATGTCCTCGTTTTCCAGAATCTCGAACACAAAATTTTCCGGATGTTTGGCAGTGGACAGAAACTCATAGATCATTTCCACAATGGCGTTGTTCTTAATGTCACGGATGGACAGGTTGATGCTGACACTTGCATTTTCCTGATTGCGGAACCGTTCAAAGACTTTGCGGATCATGATGCTTGATATGGAATCATACAAAAGACCGTAGGAGCGTGCAACATCCAGAAAGCTCGCAGGATAGTAGACTTTGCCTTTTTCATCTTCCAGCCGCATCAGGGCTTCATAGTGGTGGATATGCTTGCTGCGGTTGTCATAGATTCCCTGATAATACGGGATCACCTTATCATGGGCAATGGCGTAATTGATGACATTTACCATGTGATAGCGTTCACGGATACTTTCCTCATCAAGCTGACCGTAATTGGCATTGCGGACGTAGAACTGAATATTTTTCTGCATCATTTCAAGACGTGCCGCATAGTAGGCGGGATAAATATCATCCACGGTGCAGTCATCCAGTACGCAGAACATGGGAACAATGGCAATATAGTCCTCTGTCACCTCAAAGAGCTTTCTTTGCAGTTCGTCCATATCATTGACAAACTCAGACAGTGCAACCATGTAGGAGGGCGCACCGATCGCAACGTGCCAGTTGTCGATCAGGTACATGGAATACCCTTTGCTGCGTGCATAACTCAGGCAGTTCATAAGGTAATTCCGATATGTCAGATTGATCATGTGCTGGGAAAAAACAGTTTCCATGCTGCTTGTCTCAAACACGTTGATCATGCAGATGCGGTCAAATCCTTTGAGTTTGATGTCCATATTCAGGGCAGCGGCATTCGGGATGTCTTCATTTTCCGAATAGAGGAGATTGATCTCGCAGTCCCGCACGAAGGTGCGGAGGCTTTCTGCTGCCTTGGAATGTTCTGTCTGGGAAAACTCCTCCTCAATATCATACAGATACTCCAGAAGCTGCTGGTTATCGGCAACAAGGGAATCGGTATGGGAGAAGGCATAGGGGTTGTATTCCTGTTCTGCGGGCGCTTCGCCCATGACGGAGACAACAAAGGAACAGTTGGCAAACGTATTGCGTCCGTCAACGTGAGCGATCTCGCCCTCTGTGATACAGCCACAGAGGTTGGAATTGCGGTAGGCGGAAAGTTCCCACTTTACGCAGTTGGAATAGATCATGGAACGTGCGATGCAGGAATAGCCGAAAATCGTTTCTGCCTTCTCGAAGTTCTCAATATGGCGGAACAAGGCACGGTTGTCCGCAATGACCTTGCGGTCATAGATGAAAGCCCGCTTGAGCTTCTTCCCTGTCCTTACGTTATGATTGGCATTGATGAGTGCGCGTTTCCGCGTACATTCCAGTGCAGGATGTGCTGCATAGGCAGAAGCATTGACCGGCGCTTCGGGATCGAACATTTCGTGGATACTCTGATCGTCGGAAAAGCGTACAAAAATCGGAATATCACTGGTTTCCGAATACACATAAGGAAACAGATTGGTCAGTTCGGGACGGGTTTTGAGGGCATCACCGACACCCACGAGATATTCCTTGGCGGCATCCTTGCCGTCAATGGAGAGGATACAGCTTCCGAACGTGTCGGTAATTTCCACTTCTTTTCCGATGACCTGTACACCGGTAGCGTAGGAGCTGAAACAATCCACACCGCCGCCGCTGATCGCCGCAAGAATGATCGCCTTGTTGGACGATCCGTTTTCGTTGAACACAAATCCGGAATCGAGGAATCGTTTCAGGCTGATCTCCGAAGTATTGGCAAGCCCACCGATCATCTGGACACCGGGAAAACTCTCGTTGCACTGTTCCACAAAGCTGTATACATCAAGATATTTTCGGGTCAGAAAGGTAAGAAGGAGCTTGGTATCATCAGCAATGACCGCTTCTTTTACCTGCCTCGAAAGAATCTGCGCAGAGATCGGAAAGCCGTTTTCGTCATAGGTCGGGAGCATAGCTGTCCGGATCGTTCCGCCGTTCATCTGTGTGATGGAGATAAGGCATTGATTCTGAATGAGCTTGCCCCAGCCGATCACAGCAGAAGTGCTTGTCCCGAAAATATGCGCACCGGGACAGAGCTGGGCAATATATCGAGCCAGTTCCACTGCCTCGTCTTCAAGATGGATCGCTGTGTGGATACGGATGAGAATATCCCCGTTTTCAGGATTGAGCATCAACTGCTTGAAAGCTTCAGAAAGACGATTTTTAGAGATATATTGAAGATTGCACGTAAACATTTCGTACTCCTCCTTCGAGAGGTTGAAAACAAGAAGCCTGATTTCGCTGTCAGAGTGTCCGTAGTCGGACATCCGCACTCCGTCTCCTTGCCCTACCTTATATTATAACAGAATATTTGAAAATTTGCAAGTGCTTTTTGAACATTTACACGAAAAATGCAAATATTTTTTCAGCCGCTTTCCAAAGAGGATACAGAAAATTTTCTTCAGGTTATTGCAAAGCAACAGGAAATATGGTATAATTGTAAATAGTATGGCTTTTTGTCCAGAATACGGGAGGTAACACATGAATATTGCAATTGCACAATCCGGCGGTCCTACCTGCGCGATCAACGCCAGTCTGGTGGGCGTATTTCGTCAGGGGCTTCTGACCGAAAAAATTGATGCGATTTTCGGATCGGTCAACGGGATTGAGGGAATGATCGGGGATGAGCTGATCAATCTCAAATCAATTCTCCGCACCAATGAAGATCTGGAGCTGCTGCGGCAGACTCCATCCACCATGCTCGGCTCCTGCCGCTATAAGCTGCCCGATGCCGAGACAGATCCGACTGTCTATGAAAAGATCCTGCACACGCTTCAGACACACCGCATTGACATTATGATCTATATCGGCGGCAACGATTCGATGGATACCGTTGTCAAGCTCTCTTCGTATCTGAAGAAAAATGGTTCAGACATCCGTGTGATCGGTGTTCCCAAGACGATCGACAATGACCTGCCGATCACCGATCATACGCCCGGCTTCGGATCGGCTGCAAAGTATGTGGCAGTCACTGTACAGGAGATCATACGGGACAGCAGTGTTTACAGCATTCCTTCTGTCACGATCATCGAGATCATGGGACGGCACAGTGGCTGGCTGACGGCTTCTTCCTGTCTGCTGCGTGTCAACGACGAGGAAGCACCGCACCTGATCTATCTGCCGGAGGCGGATTTCTCGGCAGAACGCTTTATTGAAGATGTCCGCAGGGAAATGGCAAAGCATAAGGCAGTGGTTGTTGCTGTTTCCGAAGGTGTATCCGTGGATGCGGAGGGGCTGGAGGCATTCCAGTCGGGTGCAACCGATGTATTCGGACATAAATATCTTTCCGGTATCGGAAAATATCTGGAACGTCTCGTTGTGGATAAGATCGGCTGCAAGGTTCGTTCGGTGGAACTGAATGTAATGCAGCGCTGTTCGACGCATATCTGCTCCAAAACCGATCTGGACGAAGCAGAGGAGATCGGTCAGGCAGGACTGCGTGCGGCACTGGACGGGCATACCGGTATGATGATGTATTTCCGCCGTGTCAGCAATGCGCCCTATGCAGTGACCATTGAAATGACCGATGCGGGCAACGTTGCCAACATGGAAAAGAAATTCCCTTCTGAATGGATCACACCTGACGGAAATCAGGTGACAGATGCGGCGATCCCCTATTTCATCCCGTTGATACAGGGCGAGGTGGACATTTGCATGAAGAATGGTCTGCCTGTGCATTTTCAGAGACCGCTGCAAATGCACTGACAAATCTGATGAAAATAAAATATGAATTTTAGCAAAAATGCCGATTTTTGTGTACGATTTATGCTGTTTGCCCAATCAAACCGAACGTAAATTGTTATAATACAGGAGGGGAAAATGGAGAGAGGGATCGAAAATTATCTCCGTTTCCTCAGAGGAGATTCCTCTGCCATGCGCTCCATTGTTGAGATGTTCTGGGACACGATGCTGCTTTTCACCAATGGTTATGTTCACAACATCTCCGACGCAGAAGATATTGCACAGGAAGCGCTGATCGAGCTTGCCGTCCGGAAACCCAGACTGGAAGAAGAGCATCAGCTCAAGGCGTATCTGTACCGGATATGCCGCAATAAGTCGATCAACCATCTGAAAAAGTATCAGCGGATGACAGGGCTTTCACCGGAAGCAGAGACATTTCTGGAGGACGAATCTGCGGAGATTGAATCCCGTATGGAGATGAAAGAGTCCGCAAAGCTCCTGCACCGAACCATGCAGAAGCTGCCGCAGAATTATCGTGAGATCCTGTATCTGCGTTATTTTGGTGATCTTTCGATGAAGGAAACGGCTCGTGTCATGCGCATGACAGAAAAGCAAGCGACTGCCGTTGCCTATCAGGCAAGACAGCAGCTTCGGAAATTACTTGAAGAGGAGGGATATTCCGGTGAAGACTTATGATGAGATCACAGCCAAAGTACTGGAAACGGCTGCTGTCCGCACAGTCAGGATCAAGCGTATGCGCTATGCCTGCACACTGACAATCGTCTGCTCTGCCTGCGTAATCGGCGGTGCTGCATTTATGAAACTTGAAAAGCCGGAATTTCTCCCCACGGAAATTCAGTCGGACACCCTGCATTCTGCATCCGATCCCTCTACAGAAATGCCAACGGAAACCACTGAAGAAACCGTATCCACAACGGAAGCGACTACTGCCCGTCAGACGACAGCCCCCCCTGACACACAGCCACTCCCGACATCCGTATCAAAACCAAAGACGGTTCAGGAATTGGTGACTGTGCCGTCCGAATCTGTACGGACGATTATGACAAGTCTGCCGGGAAATGCACATACATCCTCAGCGGTCGGAAAAGAAACCACGGAAACGCGGAAAGCTGTATCGACTGCTGCAACGGAGACGGCTGTACTTTCCTTTGCCACAACTGCTTTACAGGAAACGGCTGTTCAGGTCGATTTAACCGAAGAAAAGCCTGCATCGACCGTTCTCAGCAGTACAGAAGGTGCGACCACAGCCGCAGCTTCTTCGCAGCAGACTGTGACTGTCCCTGTGATGACATCAGCAGATCTGCCTGCGACGGAAGTGCAGATCCATACCGAGGTTGAGACCGTTCTGTGGGATATTTTGTCTGACCTGTATTCCAACGGACAGCTTCCGTTTTCGTTCGAGGCATCGGATCCCGGCGAGACGGAGACAACGACAGCAACCACGACCACAACTGCAACAAACGGTGTTTCCGACACATCGGCTTCGGAGACGGCTGTATCCTCTGCGGTCACAGAAACAGCGCAGACAGAGGAAAACACGGAAGACACTTCTGTTTCATCGGCATCTGTATAATTGTACCTGCCCCGACATCGGACGGGGCAGTTCTTTTGGAGGAAATCATGACGACCATAGATCTTATCACGGGAATACTCGGCGCAGGGAAAACAACGTTTCTGCTTCGCTATGCCCGCTATTTTCTGAATCGAGGGGAACGCATTGCCATTCTTGTCAATGATTTCGGCGCAGTCAATGTTGATCTTCTGCTTCTGAAGGAACTTGCCAGCGAGCAATGCGAGATCGTGACAATCTGCGGGTGCGGAGATCCGAATGCCCACCGCAGACGTTACAAAACACAGCTCACGGCACTCGGAATGCAGCATTTTGACCGTGTCATCATTGAGCCTTCGGGCATTTTTGATATGGACGAATTTTTTGATCCGCTGTATGAACCGCCGCTTGACCGCTGGTTTTCTGTCGGAAGTATTCTGACGATCATAGATGCCGGAATGGAAGACGATCTTGGAGAACAGATGGAATTTCTGCTCGGATCGGAGGCGGCAGGCGCAGGCAGGCTCATTGTCAGCAAACTGTCCGCTGTTCCGAGAGAAGCACGTTCCGAACTTCCCGAACGTCTGCTTGCTCATGTAAACCGCACGCTGCACGAGCTGAAAAGTGACAGGCAGTTCCGGGAAGAAGAATTGTTTATCAAGGAATGGGACACGCTGACGGAAGATGAATTTGAGATGCTCTCCCATGCCGGATACAGGAGTGCAAGTTATGTCAAGCGATTCAATGCGCAGACCATACGGAGCAGTGTCCATTATTTCATGCACATCTGCATTCCGGAGATGCAGATTGAAGAAACGATCCGTGCTGTTATGGAAGATGTCGGATGCGGGCATATTTATCGGATCAAAGGTTCTCTTCCCACTGCAAACGGCTGGTGTAAGATCAACGCTACCCGTGAAGCGACCGAAATTTCTCCTGTAACAGACGGTCAGGCGGTGTTGATCGTGATCGGTGATGCACTTGACCGTGAACAGATTGATCTGCATTTCAAGGCAGTCAATACCGATCCGGAATATGTTTCCGTCTGATGTACCTGAAATAGCAAAAATCTGCTGCCTTTTAACGGGCAGCAGATTTGTTTTATCCGAGAATTTTCTGGAAGGCTTTATAATTTTCCGGATGTTCCGGCGGGCAGTAGACTGCAAATTCCACCCGTTTGAAGTAGCTGTCAAATTCAGGCAGAACCTGTTTATATGCCTTTGCGACCACGGCAGGCGGATTGCGGAACGCACCGCAGCCGAATGCACCCAGTACCAGAACCGTATCACCCTGTGCAGCTGCGATCGTCAGCATATGTCTGGCTCTGTTCAGATGAAGTTCCAGAAGCTCTGCATCTGAGATCCTGACGGCATCCGCTGTTCCGGGATTCATTCGGTTATTGGGCTTATTGCGCAGATTCGGAGCAGCGCAGGTCAGTACGTCCACCTTGCACCATTCGGATTCGGGGAGGCGTTTCGGGGACTGGTTATCGCTTTTGATGATGTAAATATCGGGTGACCAGATGCAGGCATCTGTATAGCGTGCATCATGGCGTTCCTTATGGAATGAGTAATATTCACTGAAAAGACGGTTGCTTTTCAGTACGGGAAAAAGTGTGGAGCATCGGCACAAGCATTCCTCCTGTGCGGAGGCACCTCGTTCGACACCGCCGCCGGGATTTGTCGCTGATGCAAAATTATGCACAGCGATACGCTCGTCAGGAAATTCCCTGTGAAGCTGCATTGCGGCTTCAAATGAACGTGAACGTGTCACGGTCACAGAATTGCGGCTGACATAATTTCTCGGAAGAATGGGGGATACGTCCTCGTGAAAAATTTTGGTTCCGGAACGGCTGCTGCGGACAGCATCCATCAATGCCGGAGTGGTTTCGATCATGTCAATGGTATCCTTAAAAATCTGTACCAGCTCATCTCGGTTTGTCATATGTTAATTCTCCTCATAAAGTTGTTCAAATTCTGCGATGATCTCGTCAAACATGGTAACAGCGCTGTCAAATACTTCATTTTTCGTCATATCGACACCTGCAATTTTCAGGGATTCGATCGGATCCTTTGTGCTGCCGAGTTTCAGGAAGGCAAGATAGCTTTCCAGTGCGCACGGTTCACCTGCACGGATACGCTTTACAATATGACTTGCCGCCGTAAGACCGATGGCATACTTGTATACATAAAAATTATAATAGAAATGCGGTACACGCATCCATTCGCAGGCGATCTCCCGATCCAGAATCACTTCCCCGCCGAAGTATTTCTCATTGAGTGCATAGTACTTCTCACAGAGCAGATCAGCGGTCAGCACTTCACCTGCTTCGGAAAGGGCGTGAGTCTCCTGCTCAAACTCGGCAAACATGATCTGCCGATAGATCGTAGACTTGTAAAGTTCCAGAAGATTTCCCAGAATTGCGAGCTTTTC
This sequence comes from Oscillospiraceae bacterium, assembly GCA_024699425.1. Taxonomy (GTDB): domain Bacteria; phylum Bacillota; class Clostridia; order Oscillospirales; family Ruminococcaceae; genus UBA3855. The sequence continues at coordinate 8,314 of JAILPP010000113.1, forward strand.
CTGCTTGTTGTCGGAATGTTCCAGACGGTAATACGCCAGCAGAAGTTCGTTGACGGTAGAGGGAACCTCTGCCACGAAAATGCGATAATCCGCATATTGCAGTGGATTATTGTGTCTTGTATACCAACTGTGCATGGAGTGACCCGATTCGTGTGCCAGTGTGGAAACGTCCTCATCCAGTCCTTGAAAATTCAGCAGGATATAGGGTTCGGATGTGGCACAGCCGCCTGAAAATGCGCCGCCTGTCTTACCGGGAGTCGGGTACACGTCCACCCATCGTTTTGCATAGCCCTCTTTCAGGATACGGACATACTCTTCTCCGAATACGGAGACAGCCGCAAGCACTTCATCCATCGCTTCCGCATAGGTGAACTGCCGTTTTTCCCCGACATTCAGCGGAAGATAAATGTCATAGATGTGCATTTCCTCCAGACCGAGTACTTTCTTTTTCAGACGGTAGTAACGGAACAGCACGTCCAGATGTCCCGAAATATTGCGGATAATATTGGAATAGATTTCAGGAGTCATGTGATCCGGAAACAGAGAGGACTCCAGCGCAGAGCCGTATCTGCGTACTTTGGCGCAGACTTTCTCCGTTTCGATCTGCCCTGCATACAGCGAAGCAAACGTATTCCGAAAGTTGCTGTAAGTCCGATAAAGCGTTGTGAATGCCGCCTTGCGGACAGACTGCACACCGGAGCGCATGAACTTTGCGTAATTGGTATCGGTCAGTTCGGTTTCCTTTCCGTCCTCGTCCTGAATCGTGCCGAACCGCAGATCAGAAGAAGTCATGGTTTCGTAGGTGCTTTCGGCGGTGCTGCGCTCCTTGGAAAACGCCGCCATCAGCAGTTCTTCTTCTTTGGAGAGTGTATGCGGCTTGTAGCGGAAGCTGTTGCGCAGCATGATCCCGTATTCCTGTTCCAGTGCCGGAAGCTGACGGAACATATCGGCAAGCTGCTCATCGGATAATGTCAGGAGAACCGTGTCAAAGGGTGCAATTGCCTCGGAAAAGGAAGTCAGCAGAGTTGTTGCCTTGCCCATGAGGGTCTGTGCGGTGTTATCCGACGTGTCCTCTGAATACTTCAGGTGGGCGTAGGTGTAAAGGCGGTCGATCTTTTCGCTTAATTCGATCAATTGACGGCAGCAGTCATAAAGTGCCTGTGCGGAGTCGAGCATATGACTGATCGCAGGTGAAAATTCCGGTATTTTTTCCTGTGCGGAAAGATATTCCGATTCCCACGCTTCATTGGTGGAAAACAACAGCGTTAAGTCCCATGTGTCCTGTTCTCTGATCTCATTTCTTTGCATCTGTTTTTATCCTTTCAAATGATAATGCCTTCTAAATGGTCACATTCATGCTGGATGATCTGTGCGGTAAAGCCTGAAAAATCCCCTGTTTTCTTCTGAAAATGCGAATCCTGATACGCAACGGTGATCGTCCGGTAACGTCTGCACCGCCTCTCCCCCGTAAGGGAAAGGCAGCTTTCCGTTGTCTGAAATGCATCGGACTTTGCTGTGATCTTCGGATTGACCATCACAATCTCCAGTATGCCCGTGCTGAAGATGATAATACGCTTGTTCACTCCGATCATGTTGGCAGCCATACCGACACAGCGTTCCCGATTGGCACGGAGGGTATCCCGCAGGTTCTGAATGACTTCTGCATCCTGTTCTGTTGCAGGCAGGGATTTCCGTTTCAGGAATTTCACATCCCGGCAGATTTCACAGATCATGGTTTGCCTCCGATCAGGGCACGCTTCATCAGTCCCAGATCAAACACATCCAGAACACCGTCTGCAAGCGCATCGCCCGCAGTCGGTGCGACAAGTGCCTTTCCGTTGAGAAGATAGCGCTGCATTGCGGTAATATCCCGCACATCAAATATGCCGTCCTTGTTGACATCGTAGGGAACTTCTGCAATTTGCGGCGCAGCATAGCCGTAAAGGGCAATCTCATTGAAAGCACCGTCTCCCTTGACGATGCGCAGTTTATCCGTTGGCGCAGAGTCTCCGGTAAAGTCGATGCTGCGTGACATATAGCTGCCCAGATCACTTGACCAGAGAAGCGTATCCGTATTGGCATCATAAATTTCCAGACTGCCTGTTCCGAATGTGTCATACACGCCGAAGCCCGTCAGGATATAGGGTTTATCCAGTTCTGCGATACACTCCCAGCCAGAGCCTTTCACTTCGGTTGCGGGGGCGGCAAGTTCTTTGGTATCGCCGTAGATCACCTTTGGCATGGAGTCAGGCTCATCAAACATACGCCCGCTTTGCTCCTGTTGGGAAGATGTGAGCTTTTTCGGTGTGATATAGCAGCCTCTGCCGTTGACAATGACCTGCGGATCTGCGGACAGACGGACAAAGACAGGTGTTTCCGTAACATCCAGTGTGACCTTGCCGGATTTGACAGCGATCTCCTCTGTTACCCCCTCCGCCCATGTGCCGGGTGTGGTCTGATAGGCATAGGCAGATTTTCCTGCATTGAGAGAGAAATTTCTGACCACAGTATCCGCATTTGTCGGTGACCAGAGGCAATGGATCTCCTCACCTGTATTCCGATCAAGGAACACATAGTCACAGACAGCACCGGAAGAGGCATCTCTGACGAAATCGGTATATTTCAGCGTTTGCGTAAGACACGCTGTATAATACCACGCCAACTTCTTGGACCATTCGCCTTTTCCTGTTGTCAGACCGGAATTATAGTAGACCCCCTCACCTTCATCACGAAGCTGGAATTTTGTCATGCGGTCAACGCCTGCACCGATGCCCATCAGGTATGTCCGTGCCACACGCTGTGCATAGCGAAGCTGATAGTCAGCATCATCGTGGGTATCTGTGCCTTCTTTTTCGCAGTCGCTCATGGGAATCTCAAATTCAGAGATCCAGAGTTCCGTACCCGGTGCATTCTTGTCGATCCAGTCCCGGATTTCTTTGACACGATTGACAAAGCCGGAATCCTCCGGATTGAACGTATCGGGTCCGAGATGGACATTGAGAATGTCCACCGCAAAATGCTTGTCGGTGCGGTGGTATTCAAACCAGAGTTTCATTTCGTCAAGATACGGAATGAGATTGGCACCGGTGAGCAGTCCGCCGACAGCCAGTTTGAAATTGGGGTCAGCCTGTTTGACACCTGCATTTTTGAGTGTTCCTTCGTGACCGTCATAATCTGCCGAACACATTGCAGCCATTTCAGCGGGGGAAAAATAATTTGCCTTACCACTCCATGTTTTATTCGGCTCATTGGAATTTTCCAGCGAATTGAGCAGACTCATGCCGACTTTTGGTTCTGAGCCGTCTGCTACATTCAGTGTTTTCACGTCTACATTTTTGTTGGAGCCGTATCTTGCCGCTACCTGATAGAGTGCCTGCGCATGGAGCAGATAGCTTGACGGGTCGAGGGTGTCCGCACCCTTGGGAACGGCGATTTCCGGAGGCTTTTCGCCTGAGATGTAGCTGCTCCCTCCCTGAAAGCACGGAATGACCGAGATGCCCTGACGGTGCATTGCCGTATAATAGGCATCCATGTCGCCCCATGTTCCCTGTGTGAATTTCACTTTGCCGCTGTCATCATAGAGCCAACTGAAATTATGATACTCCCGCACATTTCCGCCTGCAAAAATTGCCGTCATGGGGTCGTCGATAAACGCATTGAAGCCGATCCTCTGACCGGCAGTCAGGTCGGTTTTCGGCAGGGCAGCGGGACTCGGTTCGGATTTCTGTGCATCGGTAAGATCACTTTTCTTGTAGCCGTAGACAGCAAGCTCACTGATACCGCTGTCACCTGTCGGCGCTGTAAAGCGCAGGTAACGGGTTTCGGCTGGCTTATCAAACGTGATGCCCCGCCACGTCTGATAGGCATCGGTATCAAAGCTGGTCAGTGTATCCCAGTGATAAGGCTCACCGCTGTAGACGTTCCATGTCTGTACGCCGTTGGTGTCGAGAAAGCAGAGTCCCGTAATGACATAATTCGCCCCGAGATCGACAAACATGGCATCTTCACCGAATTCCTCCTGCCAGTTCGGTTTCCAGTTGTGTCCTCTGTCGGTTGCCTCCCAGAGTGTTTTCTCCACAGCGGTTTTGTCCGGTGATGCAGGGACTTTATCCTGATCGTCAAACAGTACCTGTGCGGGGTTGAGGTAATCTGCACCGATGTAGACCAGATTTTCGTCATAGATCCGGAACTTTGAAGCATCGAGCAAAGCAGATTCCGCAGCGGTTCCCGTGACAGGGATGAATGCCGATAGCATGACCGCAGCCGTCATTGCAGCAGTAATCGTTCGTTTCATACAGCATCCTCCTGTTTTACAAAATTTACAATACTATTATACCACTTTTTATCAAAAATGTCAA
>JAILPP010000048.1 GCA_024699425.1 Oscillospiraceae bacterium
CGAAAGTTTTACAATTTATTCACACAAAACCCCCTGAACCGATTTCACAGTTCAGGGGGCGAAGTATCAGAGATCTGTGCCGTCAAAGACCGTTTCGATGTATTTGGCTGAACCTTCGGGGGTATAGACCCACCTTTCAATATGATCTCCCGTATAGAAATATTGCAGCGGTTCGGGTGTGGTGTGTTCCTCGCAGACATCGACAAGAATCAGCTTGACCTTGAGCTTTTCGGGAATCAGTGCCTTGATGTAGACACTGATCCTCTGCCCTGCCGATACGGGCTGCCGCAGTTCGGCAAGTCCCGCTAAATTCGGCTTCAGTTCGATGAATACGCCGTATTTCTCTACTGAACGGACAATACCCGTTGTGGTTTCTCCGACCTGAAAGCAGGCGGCATTCTGTTCCCACGTGCCGAGCAGCTCCTTATGCGTCAGGCAGATGCGGTTTCCCTGCCGTCCCCTGACTGCCACACGGATCCACTGTCCCACATAGAAACGATCTGACGGGTGCGCAATGCGGGAGACTGAAATCGTGTCGATCGGAACCATCGAGGCAATGCCGCAGCCGATGTCCACGAACGCCCCGAACGGTTCGAGATGTGTGACCCTTGCATCTATGATATCCCCCGGCTGTAAACGGTCGATGTGTTCACGGATGCACTCCTCCTGCACACAGCGGCGTGACAGGATCGCAAGCGGTTCGCCGTTCTCCTGTGTTTCGATGCGCAGCACACGGAAGCAGACGGGCTTGCCTACCCGTGCAATCAGCGCAATGTCACGGACACTGCCGTCTGCAATACCGACTGCGCCTTCCTCCCGCGGGATCATTCCCCGCATACACGGCAGACTGACCCACAGATTATGCATGGAATCACACGTTGTCACACGGGCTTCGAGAACTGCTCCGGTAAGGCGGGCGGTTTCCAGACTTTGCGGTGTCGTAAGCGCTGCCTGATTATCCGGACTGTCTACTCTGGCTCCCTCAGGGAAAAATGCATCATTTTTCATATTTTTTGACCTCCGAATCGTCATTTGATACTGCATACTATGCAATCTCTTCACAGAATAGAACGACAATTCCTGTACGCTTTAGCGCTTGCAATCGGTATACTGTCCTATTATACCACTTATCTGACGATTTGTCAAGTAGCATATTGGCAGATTCTACAAAAACAGCAAATGCTTTCATACGTCTATGTGAAATTACCACAATTAACCATTTCTGACACGCATCGCCCCCGTTGCATGGAGCAGTGACTCGATTTTCTTCCCTGATGCCGCCTCACACAAGATCATCAGTTCACTGTCCTGCCGCAGGAACGGTTCGGGAATCGCCGTGCCTGCCATCTCCGAAAACAGGACATCTGTTGCATAATTATCCATGCGCAGATTTGCAGGCAGCATGGTGAACCGTATCCGCCCGTTGACAGGCTGATGATGTTTCGACAGACGATAGACTGTCATGCGCCGTATTCCCCTCACGGCTCTGCGGATGCGTCCTGCTGCCAGTTCTGCAAGTTCCATGGAATCATACTCGGCATAAATCCGTTTTAACTCTTTCAAAATGATTGCCTCCTTTGGATGTGTTGCCTATGTTGTACCCTTTATTTTTGGAATTATTCCACAAATCCGAAAAAAACACGCAAGATGTGTTGCCTTTTATCAAAAAAAGTGGTATAATAGCATAGGTTATCCGGAATTTGACGGAAGGAGGCTTTTCTGTGGACGTACAGGTCAACGATATACTGACAATGAAGAAAAAACACCCGTGCGGCGCACAGGAGATGCTCGTACTGCGTACCGGCATGGATTTTCGGCTGCGGTGCATCGGCTGCGGTCATGAATTTCTTGTCCCCCGACAGAAGATCGAGAAGCATATCCGTAAAATTACCAGAAAGGACGGAACGTAGGAATGTTCGATAAGCTGCTTGCCATGCAGGCACATTTTCATGAGATCAGCGAAAGTCTCTCCGACCCGGAGGTCATTTCCGACCGCAGCCGCTATGCGGCACTGATGAAGGAACACAAGCTGCTCTCCCCGATCATGGAAGTGTTCGGACAGTATCAGACCATCCGTGAGGAATTTCAGGAGGCAAAGTCCATTTTGTCCGAGAAGTCCGATGCGGAGCTTTGCGAAATGGCACAGCTCCAGTATGACGAGGCAAAGCAGCAGCTTGCAGAGCTGGAACAGGAACTCAAAATCATGCTCCTGCCCAAAGACCCCAATGATGATAAGAGCGTCATCATTGAGATACGCAGCGGTGTCGGCGGCGAAGAGGCTTCCCTGTTTGCCAATTCCGTTTTCCGTATGTACAGTATGTACGCCGAGGCACATCACTGGAAAATGGAGATTCTCAGCGCTTCCCCGACAGAACTCGGCGGCTATAAGGAGATCAGTTTCTCCGTGGAGGGCGAAGGGGCATATTCCCGCCTGAAATACGAAAGCGGCGTTCACCGTGTTCAGCGTGTCCCCGAAACAGAATCGCAGGGACGGATCCAGACTTCCGCTGTCACGGTCGCCGTACTTCCGGAGGCAGATGAAGTGGAGCTGGAGATCAGCCCGACAGACCTCAAAATTGATGTGTTCCGTTCCTCCGGTGCGGGCGGACAGCATATCAACAAAACGGAATCCGCTGTCCGCATCACCCACCTGCCCACAGGTCTTGTGGTGGAGTGTCAGGATGAACGCAGTCAGCATAAAAACAAGGACAAAGCCATGAAAGTGCTGCGGGCACGCCTCTATGAGGAAATGCTGCGGAAACAGAACGATAAGATCGCTTCGGAACGGAAAAATCAGGTCGGTTCGGGAGATCGTTCGGAACGCATACGCACATACAACTTCCCGCAGGGACGCATGACAGATCACCGCATCAATCTGACACTGTATCGGTTGGATGCCATTATGAACGGCGATCTGGATGAGGTCTTTGATGCATTGGCAACAGCCGATCAGGCGGCAAAGCTGGCAGGAGCAGAACAATGAGAACAGAATATTATCATGACACATCGGAGGAGATCGCTTTTGCGGCTGCACTGCTCCGAAATGGTGAATTGGTTGCCTTCCCCACCGAAACGGTGTACGGATTAGGCGCAGATGCACGGCGTGAGGAATCTGTCCGTGCTGTTTTTGCCGCAAAAGGCAGACCGGCTGACAATCCGCTGATCGTCCATATTGCCGAGATCGGACAGCTCTATGAGATTGCTTCCGAAGTGCCTGACATTGCCCTGCGTCTGGCAAAGGCTTTCTGGCCGGGTCCTCTGACGATGGTGCTTCCCAAACAGGACTGTATCCCAGAAGTGACTTCCGGCGGTCTGGATACCGTCGGGATACGAATGCCCTCTCACCCGACAGCAAGGGCTTTGATAAAGGAATCCGGCTGCCCGATTGCCGCACCGTCTGCCAATCGCTCAGGCAAGCCCAGCCCCACTACGGCAAAACACGTCATGGACGATATGGAAGGTCGCATTTCTGCCGTTCTCGACGGCGGTCAGTGCAGTGTCGGTGTCGAATCTACGGTGATTTGCTTCGATGATGCCGAAACAATACATATTCTGCGCCCCGGTCTGATCTCCGCAGAAGATCTTGCACCGTTTGCCGCAAATGTCTATGTCGATCCTGCGGTTTTTTCGCAGGTTGCTGCCGATGCCAGAGTATCCTCCCCCGGCATGAAATACAAACACTATGCCCCCAATGCGAGGATCCTGCCTGTCGATGCACCGGACTTCCGCACGTTTTCGGATTATGTCAGCAAACACGCCGTCTATGGGACGTACTGTCTGCTGTTCGATGCCGACCCGGAAATACCCGGTATCCCTTCCCTGCGCTACGGCGACAACGGCGCACAGCGGGCACATGATCTGTTTCTCCGTTTCCGTGAACTGGACGAAGCAGGCGCAAAGCTCGTTTACGTCCGTATGCCTCGACAGGACGGCGCGGCTCTCTCGGTCTACAACCGCCTGATGCGTGCGGCGGGATTTGAGGCGGTGAGATTATGAACGAAACCATGATCATAGGTTTGACGGGGCAGACCGGTGCGGGGAAAAGTACAGTTGCGGAAATCTTTCAGCTCGTCGGATTTTCACTGATCGACGCTGACAGGATCGCACGGCAGGTCGTCGAACCCGATATGCCCTGTCTGGCGGAGCTGTTTGACTATTTCGGTGACGGCATCCGCAATGCGGACGGCACACTTGACCGCAAAGCGCTCGGAAAGATCGTGTTCACGGACGGGAAAAAGCTCGAAAGTCTCAATTCGATCATGCACCCCTACATTACCGAGGAAATTTTCCGTCAGATCAGTGCATATCATGAAGCGGGCAGGCGGCTGATTCTGCTCGATGCACCGACTTTATTTGAAAGCAAGGCTTCGGATTTCTGCGATATGATCCTTTCCGTGCTTGCGCCTCCCGAAATCCGCTGTGAACGTATCATGAAACGGGACAGTCTCACAAGAGAAGCTGCACTCGAACGCATGAATTCCCAGCTTCCCGAATCGTTTTTTATCCAGCACTCGGATTATGTCATCCGCAATCAGGAGAATCTTGCGGGGCTGCACGCACACGCAGAGGAAGTTGCACGAAAAATCAAGGAAAATTATCAGGCTCAACTGATAAAATAAACCAATAACTATAAATGAGCGCTGACTGTCAAAATATACAAAAACGATGCGGGTGCAGGGCGGTCACCGCCCTGCCGAGGGGGTTTGGGGGGCGAGTAGCCCCCCAATACCAGCCCACAGCCTTGTACACTTTGCTAAGAATGCTCATTTATAGCCAATAATACAGAAAGGCGGTATCTGTCATGGAAAACACAGAACAGGAAAAGAACAAGGTCACAGAGCTGAAAGAAGCCCTGTTTGCCGAAAAACGCCACGCTGCACAGCGTATGTCCGACAATGATGCAAAAGCGTGTGAGCTTTTCTGCGGCGGCTACATGGATTTCATGAACTGCTGCAAGACGGAGCGTGAGGCTGTCCGCTTCTTCACCGACGAACTCGATGCAAAGGGCTATGTCCCCTTCCGCCCCGGCATGAAGCTCAATGCAGGCGACAAGGTGTATCTGAACAACCGCGGAAAGGCTGTCATTCTCGCAACGATCGGCAAAGCGCCCGTGACAGACGGCGTGCGGCTGTGTGCGGCGCATATTGATTCGCCCCGCCTCGATCTCAAACAGAATCCGCTGTATGAATCCGAGGAGATCGGCTACTTCAAGACCCACTATTACGGCGGTATCAAGAAATACCAGTGGACTGCCATTCCCCTTTCCCTGCACGGTGTCATCATCCGCAAGGACGGCAAAAAGGTGGAAGTCCGCCTCGGTGAAGAAAAGGACGAACCTGTGTTCTATATCACAGACCTGCTCCCCCATCTGGCAACCGAACAGATGAAACGGACTCTGGCACAGGGCATCAAGGGCGAGGAACTGAACATCGTCATCGGCTCGATGCCGTTCGGCACGGACAAGGGCAGCGAACTGGTCAAGCTCAATCTGCTCAGACTCCTCAACGAGAAATACGGCATTGTTGAATCGGATTTCCTCTCCGCAGAGCTGGAAGCTGTCCCCGCTTTTCCCGCAAAGGAAGTCGGCTTTGACCGCAGCATGATCGGCGCTTACGGACATGATGACCGTGTTTGCTCCTATCCTGCGTTCCGTGCGGCACTTGATGTCACCGCACCGCTTCACACCACCGTCACCATCCTCACAGATAAGGAAGAAACAGGCAGCGACGGCAATACAGGTCTCTGCTCCTCTTACTTAAAATATTTCCTCATGGATCTTGCTGAGTGCTTCGGTGAGAACGGCAGACATATGATGAGCGCTTCCCAGTGCCTTTCCGCAGATGTCAATGCCGCATTTGACCCGACGTTCCCCGACGTTCTCGAAAAGAACAACTGCGCATACCTCAACCACGGTGTCTGCGTCACAAAGTTCACAGGTGCAAGAGGCAAGTCCGGCACTTCGGATGCATCGGCTGAATTTGTCGGCACTGTCCGCAGACTGCTTGACGGTGCGGGCGTGATCTGGCAGACCGGTGAGCTTGGCAAGGTCGATATGGGCGGCGGCGGCACGGTTGCGGCTTACATCGCCAACCTCGATATTGATACCATTGATATCGGCGTTCCCGTGCTTTCCATGCACGCTCCCTATGAGCTTGTCGCAAAGACCGATGTCTGGTCGGCATACTGCGCATTCCGTGCATTCATGGAGAGCTAAACATGACAAAACTGATCTCATGGAACGTCAACGGATTCCGTTCATGTCTTTCCAAGGGCTTTGAGACGTATTTCAAAGAGTTCAATGCGGATATTTTCTGCATTCAGGAAACGAAAATGCAGCCCGAACAGGTCACAACTTCCTTTGACGGCTATCAGCAGTATTTCAACAGTGCCGTCAAAAAAGGCTATTCCGGTACTGCTGTCTTTTCTAAGCAGTCCCCTGCCCGTGTCACGTTCAATTTTGACGGCCATACCGATGAGGGACGGGCGATCATTGCCGAATACGATGCATTCCGTCTGGTCAATCTGTACGTTCCCAACGCACAGCGGGGTCTGACACGCATTGATTACCGTATGCAGTGGGAAGACGATCTGCGGGCATTCCTGACAGAACTCGACAAGGATAAACCCGTGATCCTCTGCGGCGACCTGAATGTTGCCCATAAGGAAATTGACCTCAAAAATGCAAAAGCCAATGTCGGCAATGCGGGTTTTTCCGATCAGGAACGCGGAAAATTCGGCGAACTGCTGGCGGCAGGTTTCACAGATACCTTCCGCTTCCTGCACCCGACACAGAGAGATGCCTATTCATGGTGGTCTTATATGGGCAGGGCGAGAGAAAAGAACGTCGGCTGGCGGATTGATTACTTTCTGGTTTCTGACCGCATCGCCGACAAGATACGGTCGGCGGATATTTTCCCGAACGTCTACGGCAGCGATCACTGCCCTGTCGGTCTGGAAATTGATTTATAACCTTTCAGCGCAGAATTGCTTGCAGTTCTGCGCTTTTCGTCGAAATTATGCAAAGAATGATTACACTTTATTTTTTCTTGTGAAAAACAGAGAATTTTCGGATTTTTGGAAATAGCTATTGCACAAATATGTAGAATAGTGTAAAATAAAGATAGAAAGCATTTTTCACGTCTCCGCCTGTGCGGAGCGTTCATTTTTCATACTATGTATTATGATTTGTGATAAATATATAAATAAATATTACATAAATGCTTTCCGGAATTTATGTAGAACAAGAGGCTAAGGATCCATGATTTTTTCCAGTTTAATCTTTTTGTACCTCTTTTTGCCGATTTGCCTGCTCTGCTATGCGGGAATGCGCAATGTCGGCGGCGTGAAGGGCAGAAATGCTGTTCTGATCGTCTTTTCGCTTCTCTTCTATGCGTGGGGCGAACCTGTCCGCATTGTCTACCTGCTGCTGAGTGCCGCTGTCAATTACCTTTGCGGTCTCGGCGTGGGCAAACTCAAAGCCGAATGGCTTCGGAAAATCATTTTAATACTCAGCCTGATCTATAATCTCGGTATGATCGGGTACTTTAAATACAGCGGTTTCCTCATGGAAAATGTCAATGCCCTTTTCGGGCAGCACTTCCCTGTTCCGGAAATCGCACAGCTTGTCGGCATCAGCTTCTATACATTTCAGGTGATCTCCTATGTGGTGGACTGCTACTGGGAAAAGGTGGAAGCACAGGTCAACCCGCTGAAATTTCTGCTCTACGTTGCGCTGTTTCCACAGCTCATTGCAGGGCCTATCGTCCGATATTCCACAATTGCTGCGGAAATCGACGACCGCCGCACAACCGTCGCTGACCTCAGCTCAGGTATGACACGGTTCGTCGTCGGACTTGCCAAAAAAGTCATCCTCGCCAACGAATTATACCGCATCGTCAAGCAGTTCCTCGGTACTTCCCCGGAAACGCTGACTGTCTGCGGAACATGGTACGGTGTCATTCTGTATTCCCTGTATATCTATTACGATTTTTCGGGGTACTCCGATATGGCAATCGGACTCGGTCGCATCTTCGGATTCCACTTCGACGAAAACTTCGATCATCCGTATCTCTGCAAGGATATTACCGAGTTCTGGCAGAGGTGGCATATTTCCCTCGGCACATTCTTCCGTGACTATCTGCTGCCGATTCCCGTTTTCGGCATCCGCAACAAATACCTGAGCCTTGCTCTGGTCTGGCTCTGCACGGGCATCTGGCACGGCGCAAGCTGGAACTATATTCTCTGGGGTCTCTACTACGGCGCTTTCATCCTGCTCGAAACCAAGATCGGCAAAAAGAAAATGCGCAAAATTCCCATCGTCCTGCGGCATATCTATAACAAGATCGTCATTATCATCGGGTTCGGCATCTTCTATTTTGAGGACAGCAGACAGCTCCTGACATTCTTCCGCAATCTGACATTCTTCAACCCGAACGGCTTCTTCGGACTGTTTGAACAGACCTCTGTCTCCAATAATCTGATTCTGATTATTGTTTCCGTGGTCTGCACGTTCCCCCTGCTTTCCCTCGTCAGAAAGCTGACCGAAAAATGGAAATGGACAGCCCCCGTCGTTTCCGCTGCGGGAACGGTGCTGACTGTCGCTCTGCTCATTACCAGCAGCATTCTGCTGGTCGATGCCACGACAAATCCGTTCCTGTATTATCGTTTTTAAGCAAAGAGGTGTCATTGAGTGCAAAAACGGAACAGAAATAAAGTAAAACAACAGTCCCGCTACGGATATGAACCAAATGGAATGACGAATATTGATGTGGAACTGGATCAGCCTGAGAAAAAGAAAAAAATGCGTGCATTCCGTCTGCACAAGGTCAATGTGATCGCAATCAGTGCCGTGTTTGCTGTCGGGACGCTGTTCATGTTGTTCGGCAAACGCCCGACCATCTCCGCAGAGGAAAAACGTGAACTGACCAAACGTCCCGCCTTCACCATCGAAAGTTACCTTGATGGCACGTTTACGTCACAGTTTTCGGCGTTTTTCAATGATACTGTGCCGCTTCGCTCCGATTTCAAGCATATGATCGCCGTGTTCCGTTCCCGTCTTGGCGTGGACTTTGATGATGTGGAGATCGTCGGGCAGATTCCCGTTCAGGAGGTAAAGCCTTCCGAAACGGCTCCCCCGACAGAACCTGCAACCGCAAGGGAAACCCTTCGCCTTGAACAGCCCGCCACCGAAACCGAAACCGTCACCGAAACTGAAGAACCCGAAGACGAAAACCTTGACGGCGAAGTTGCCAATAATATCCTCATCGTCAAGGACAGGGGCGTTCTGCTGTACGGCGGCGGATATTCCGTCGGTGAACAATACGCAAAGACTCTGAACGAGTATAAAAAAAGGCTCGGCAATGATGTCAATGTCTATTCCCTGATCGCTCCGACAACGGCTTCCTATTACCTGCCGAAAAAGTATCAGAGTATGTCCGCAAGTGAACAGGACAACATCGAACACGTCAATTCGTTCTTTGAGGACGTGACACCCGTAGATGCCTACAATGTCCTGCTTGCCCACAAGAATGAGCCGATCTACAGCCGCACCGATCACCACTGGGCTGCACTCGGCGCTTTCTATGCGGCAGAGGAATTTGCCAAGACTGCCAATGTCCCCTTTGCACCGCTTCGCAATTACAACGAAGTTTCCAGAGAGGGCTATGTCGGGACACTCTACGGCTTTACGGGCAGCTCCAAACTCAAGGACAATCCTGAGACATTCACCTATTATGAACCGAAAAGCCGCTATACCTGCACATATTACAACACGGATATGACAGGCGAACGGGAAAAGCCCCTGCTGATTGATCTGGACGGCGTAGACCCTGCGGACTGGTATCTGGTGTTCATGGGCGGTGATGAACGTGTCACCTATCTGGAAACCGAATGCAAAAACCACCGCACCCTCTGTATCATCAAGGACAGCTACGGAAATGCGCTCGTACCTGTTCTGACCAGCTCCTTTGAGGAGATCTGGGTCGTGGATATGCGCTACTTCCAGCCGAATATCATCCGCTTTATGCAGGATAAGGGCGTGACGGATGTGCTGTTCTGCATGAATACGTTCAGTGCAACAGGCGGCAATTCCAGACACCTGCAAACTCTGATGAATCAATAACAACAGAATCGGGCTGCTCTGTACGGCAGCCCCTTTCGGATATATAAGGAGAAACTGCAATGCTGAGAGAACTTTGTTACCCGTTTGACAGCGCAGAAGTATTACAGAAACGCCGCCGCTTTCTGCGGACACTCAAAGAAACGGAAAAGGACGGCACACCTATACGAATTGCCGTCCTCGGCGGCTCGACCACAAGCGATATTGTAAAGACTCTGGAACTCTTCCTGCGCAACCGCGGCATTGTGCCTGCGTTTTATGAGTCGGAATATGCACAGTACTGGGAAGATGCCATGTTCCCGAATCCCGTGCTGGAAGCGTTCCGCCCCGAACTGATCTTCATTCACACGACAAGCCGCAATATCAGGGACTTCCCTGCCGTGACCGATTCACGGGAACTGTGTGAGCATAAACTCGAACAGGCGTATTCGCATTTTGAACAGATGTGGGAACGTCTCACCGAACATTACGGCTGTCCTGTCATTCAGAATAATTTTGAACTGCCCGTGACCCGTCTGATGGGCAACCGTGAGGCTGGCTGTCCGCAGGGACGCATTGACTTCCTTACACGGCTCAACTGCAAATTCTACGACTACGCAGGCACACACAGGAATTTCTATATCCACGATATTCAGTATCTGTCCGCCTGCTACGGTCTGGACAAGTGGTCTGAACCGAAATACTGGCATCTGTACAAATATGCCCTTGCCGTTCCTGCAATTCCCGATTTTGCCTATAACCTCTCCAATATCATCTGCTCCCTGATGGGCAAAAACAAGAAAGTGCTTGCCCTCGATCTCGATTATACCCTCTGGGGCGGTGTCATCGGCGATGACGGACAGGCTGGCATCGAGATCGGACAGGAAACACCGACAGGTCAGGTCTTTGCGGAATTACAGAATTATATCAAAGCGCATAAAGACCTCGGCGTGCTTCTGACCGTCTGCTCCAAAAATGACTATGAAAATGCCGTTTGCGGTCTGGAACACCCTGACGGTATCCTGAGACCCGAAGATTTTACCCTCATCAAAGCAAACTGGGAACCGAAATCACAGAATCTGCTCGAAACTGCCGAAACACTGAATCTCCTGCCGGAGAGCTTTGTCTTTGTCGATGATAACCCCGCAGAACGTGAGATCGTCGCCGTGCAGCTCCCTGAAACCGTCACAGTTCCCTTTTCTACCCCCGAAGAATGCATTCTCGCCCTTGACCGAAGCGGCTATTTCGAGGTGACAACGTTCTCCAAGGACGATGCCGAACGCAGTAAAATGTATCAGGCGAACGCACAGCGGGCTGCCGCACAACAGCAGTTTGCGGATTATCACGAATTTCTGATGAGCCTTGCCATGTGCGCCGAGATACGAGATTTTGATGCCGTTCATATCCCACGTATCACAC
>JAILPP010000100.1 GCA_024699425.1 Oscillospiraceae bacterium
GATGCGGGTGCAGGGCGGTCACCGCCCTGCTCTGTATAAGCGACCAGCCGCCCAAAAAGTCCCCAACACACTCCAATACATACTCACACCGGAAAGGCAACATCATGATTTATTCCTTTGAAGTTTTCCCGCCGAAAGCCACCACGCCCGTGGAACAGGTTTCCGGCTGCTTTGCAGAGCTTTCCGCACTCAGACCCGACTTTATCAGCGTCACTTACGGCGCAGGCGGCGGCGTGAACGGCGGAAAACTTACCTGCGAACTTGCCGCACGGCTCAAAAATGAATTCGGTATCAAGCCCGTGGCACATCTGCCCTGTATCAATTACACCAGACAGGAAATCGCAGAAGTGCTTGCTATGTTCTCTGAATACGGCATTCGGGATATTCTTGCACTCCGTGGCGATAAAAGCCCCGATCACCCCGCAAAAGAGGATTTCCGCTATGCCTCCGAACTGATCGCTTTTATCCGCAGTCACGGCGATTTTCACCTCTACGGTGCGTGCTATCCCGAAGTTCACCCCGAAGCCAGAAGCGCCGCCGAGGATATACGCCACCTCAAAGAAAAAGTCGAGGCAGGTGCATCTCACCTCATTACTCAGCTCTTCTTCGATAACGACAGCTTCTACAGCTTCCGTGAAAAATGCGAGATCGCAGGCATTGATGTCCCCATTGAGGCGGGTATCATGCCCGTTGTCAATGCCGCACAGATTCAGCGCATGGTCAGCCTGTGCGGGGCTTCTCTCCCACGCAAATTCACGGCGATGATGCAGCGGTTCGGGCATTCCCCCCAAGCAATGCGTGATGCGGGTATCGCCTACGCCGTCGATCAGATCGTTGACCTCGCTGCCAACGGTGCGGACGGCATTCACCTCTATACCATGAATAACCCCGAAGTCGCACGGCGCATTACCGAGGCGGTTTCAGGCATTCTCGGAAGATGATCTCCTTGCCTGCCGTTGACCGCAGTCAGGGCTTCCGCTATATGGGTCTGCACAGCAAACCCGATGCACAGATGCTCCGCCTTGCCGATATCTGCGAAAAACGCCTGCTCTCCGCCGCTTTGCCACGGTATACCTATCAGGTCTGCCCCATAGAATTTACCACGCAGGGCGTGGTCTGCACGGGGACGGCGCTCACCCTCACAGGGGACGATATTGCCGCCCATCTGCACGGGTGCGGACGGGTCATTCTGCTTTGTGTCACCCTCTCTGCCGCCGTGGATACTGCGATTCGTGCTGCCGCCGCACAGGACGTGCTTGCCGGTATGATGACCGATGCCTTCGCTTCCGCACTCACCGAACAGCTCTGCGATGCCGCAGAACAGGAAATCCTCACGCACTTTCCCGATGAGTTCCCGACATGGCGGTTTTCTCCCGGCTATGGCGATCTTCCCCTCGCCTTGCAGGGCGATTTCCTGCGGACACTCGGCGCTGAAAAACGGCTCGGCGTGACCCTCTCCGCAGGCGGACTCTGCATTCCCACCAAAACTGTCACGGCAGTCATCGGACTCTCCGGAATGCCCCTCCCGAAAGGGAAAAAAGGCTGTGCCGTGTGCCGCTTACAGGCAACCTGCCCCTATCGGGCGAAAGGAGTACACTGCAAATGAATCCCCTCATGGACAGACAATTCTTAGTATTGGACGGCGGTATGGGAACGATGCTTCAGGCAAAGGGCTTGCAGCTCGGCGGTGTACCGGAACTCTGGAATCTCGAACGCCCCGCAGAAATTATCGAAATTCACCGTGCCTATGTTCAGGCAGGCGCAGACGTGGTATATACCAATACGTTCGGCTGTAATCGCCTGAAAATGGCAAGAACAGGGCATTCCGTGGAACAGCTTATCGGTGCGGCGGTGCGGAATGCCCGCAGTTCGGGTGCGCCGTTTGTGGCACTCGACATCGGTCCGATCGGGCAGATGCTCGAACCGACAGGAACACTTTCATTCGATGAAGCATACGACATCTTCCGTGAACAGATCGAAGCGGGAAACGATGCCGACCTCATCGTCTTTGAAACCATGAGCGACCTGCTCGAAGTTCGTGCGGGCGTGCTTGCCGCAAAGGATTTCGGCGGGGGCAAGCCGATTTTCGTTACCATGAGCTTTGAGGAGAACGGCAGAACGTTCACGGGCTGTTCCGTTTCGTCCATGGCTCTCACCCTTGAAGGACTTGGTGTCGATGCGATCGGCGTGAACTGCTCTCTCGGCCCCGAAGAACTTGTTCCCATTGTGGAAGAACTTTGCAGGTGGACGACTTTGCCCGTCATCGTCAAGCCCAATGCCGGACTTCCCGACCCTGTGACCAATTCCTACCACTTCACACCCGAAAAATTCGGCTCCTGTATGCGGACATTTGCCGAAATGGGTGCTGTCATCTTCGGCGGCTGCTGCGGTACTACGCCCGCACATATCCGTGCAGTCCGTGATATGCTCCGCACACAGACCCGCACGGAACGTCACCCCGTCATCCCTGCGGCGGTCTGTTCCGCAAATCAGACGGTTATCATCGACCAGCCCCGCATCATCGGCGAACGCATCAACCCCACGGGCAAGAAACGCTTCAAACAGGCTCTGATCGAACATGATATTGATTATATCTTAGGACAGGCAATCCAGCAGATCGAGGCGGGCGCGGATATTCTGGATGTGAATGTCGGTCTGCCCGATATTGACGAAACGGAAATGATGGTCTCCGCTGTCAGGGCGATTCAGAGTATCACGGATACCCCGCTTCAGCTCGATACCACAGATGCCCGTGCGCTTGAGGCGGGTCTGCGTATCTACAACGGAAAACCGATCGTCAATTCCGTCAACGGCGAAGAGGAATCCATGCAGAAAGTCCTGCCCCTCGTCAAAAAATACGGGGCGGCTGTCGTCGGTCTGACACTCGACAAGAACGGCATCCCCAAAACCGCAGAGGGACGCTTTGCGATCGCAGAACGCATTCTCCAGCGGGCGCTCTCCCTCGGAATCCGTCGGGAAGATGTGTTCATCGACTGCCTGACCCTCACCGCTTCGGCAGAACAGGCGGGCGTGATGGAAACCCTCAAAGCCGTTTCCCGTGTGAAAAATGAACTCGGTCTGCGGACGGTTCTCGGCGTGTCCAATATCAGTTTCGGACTGCCAAGCAGGGAACTCGTCACACGCAATTTCCTGACAATGGCACTCTATGCGGGTCTTGACCTGCCGATCATCAACCCCAATACCGAAAGCATGACGGCGGCTGTCCGTACCTATAAATTACTTGCCAATATCGACAAGAATGCTGTGGATTTCATCGCCCATTACGGCGCAGAAGTCACACCCGCACCCGCCAAACCGACAGCTTCGGGCATGACACTCGGTGCGGCGATCTCCGCAGGACTGAAATCAGAGGCGGCGGCGCTCACCAAGTCCATGCTGAACGAAATAGAACCGATGGTCATTGTCAATGAACATCTTATTCCCGCACTCGATGCGGCAGGGGCGGAGTTCGAGAAGGGGAAAATTTTTCTCCCGCAGCTCATCTCGGCGGCATCGGCGGCACAGGGCGCTTTTGAGGAGATCAAAACATTTCTGTCGGAACACTCCACGGAGAGCGTGAACCGCGGGACAATCGTCCTTGCAACCGTCAAGGGGGACATTCACGACATCGGGAAAAATATCGTGAAGATTCTGCTTGAAAATTACGGCTATCAGGTCATCGACCTCGGCAAGGACGTGCCCTATGAGGACGTTGTGACGGCAACCGAACGCTACCACGCTCCGCTTGTCGGCTTGTCGGCGCTCATGACGACCACGCTCCCCTCGATGGAAGGAACGATCCGACTCCTGCGGGAACGCTGCCCGTGGTGTCAGACCGTTGTCGGCGGCGCTGTCCTCACGCCCGATTACGCCGAGAAGATCGGCGCGGATTACTACGCCAAAGATGCCAAGGAGACTGTGGATATTGCCAAACGGGTCTTTCAGAATTAACAAATCAGCCCCCAAGAGAAATAAGGAACATGAATGGATACAACAAAGACAAATAAACGCAGACCCGCATGGGGGCGCATTGTACTCGCTGTGTTGCTGCTCGTCGTACTGATGACGGGCATCGGCAGGGCGGTGCAGATCTTCCGTGCTTACAAGTATAACATCGAAGTCGAACCGCCCGACCCCGAAAAATACCCCGTGCGGGGCGTGGACGTTTCCCGCTATCAGGGGAATATCGACTGGGAAACCCTCGCTTCACAGAACGTGTCGTTCGCCTTCATCAAGGCAACAGAGGGCAGTTCCCATCAGGATCCGTGCTTTGCCTTCAACTGGGAAGAGGCACAGAAAACCGGTATGTATGTCGGGGCGTATCACTTCTTCAGCTTTGAATCCGGCGGCGAAACGCAGGCTCAGAATTTCATCGAAACCGTCGGGGATTCGGACGGCACGCTCCCGCCTGTCGTCGATCTTGAATTTTACGGCGACTATACCGAAAATCCCCTCGGAAAAGCCGAAACACGCAAGATACTCGATTCGCTCCTTGCCGCACTCGAAAAACATTACGGCACAAAGCCAATCATATACACCACCACACGGGCATATTATAGTTATATCCTCGGCGGCGGCTATGGGGACTACCCCCTCTGGATGCGTGATGTCCACATGGAACCCATCGTGAAATGGCGGTTCTGGCAGTACTCCGATCAGGGAATGCTGAAAGGATATGACGGCTTGCAGAGTGACCAGACAGAGGTATATATTGATCTGAACGTGTACAACGGTACAATGAAAGGTTTTCTTCGGGAGTTTGCACTTCCGGAAAAGGAGGAAAAGGCTGAATGAAGCCGTTTTTATTAAAGCCCGCACTCAAGGATTATATCTGGGGCGGAAACTCCCTGCGGGCGTTCGGCAAAGTCTCTGCGGCGGATAGAATCGCCGAAAGCTGGGAACTTTCCTGTCATCCCGAAGGGGAATGCCGCATCGCTTCGGGGGATTTTGCAGGACGCACACTGACGGATTTCCTGCGGGAATTTCCGCAGGCGGCAGGGGAGAACTGCCGTCAGTTCCGTGAATTTCCCATGCTGGTCAAGCTCATTGATGCACATGATGAACTGTCCGTGCAGGTTCACCCCGATGATGCCTATGCAATGGCACACGGCGGGGGTCTGGGCAAGACCGAACTCTGGTATATCATAGATGCCAAGCCCGGTGCGGAAATCCTCTACGGCATGAAAGAACCCATGTCACAGGCAGATTTTCAGCAGAGCATTGAAGATAACACTTTGCTTGACAAGCTCCGTCATGTGCCTGTCAGGGCGGGGGACGTGTTTTTCATTCCCGCCGGAACGCTTCATGCCGTCGGCAGGGGCATTCTGCTTGCGGAGATTCAGGAAAATTCCAACACGACCTATCGTGTCTATGATTACGGCAGAGGGCGGGAACTCCACATCGCACAGGCGCTTGACGTGACAAATCTCCGACCCGTCGAAACCGAACCGCTTTCCCGTCCCGCACGCATTGACGGCTGGAAAGCACAGCATTTGTCGGACTGCGCTTATTTTTATGCAAGTCTCTGGGAAACGGAAACGCAGGCGGAGGAAACATGGAGATTCGGCGGCGATACCGCTTCATTCCTGCACATTCTCGTGCTGGACGGCAGCGGCGCACTCTACACGGCGGACGGCGACTGCCTGCCGCTGTCAAAGGGGACAAGCCTGTTCATACCTGCGGGTTCGCAGTCGGGCGAGATCATCGGAAATCTGCGGTTTATTACAACGGAGGTTTATCAGGAACAGTAAATCACCGCTGAATACAGCGGAATTATAGGAGGAAACATATGAAATATTACATCGGAATTGATCTGGGCGGTACAAATATCGTTGCCGCCGTTGTGGATGAAGCGTACAACATCCTCGCCAAGGCAAGCACCAAGACCAACCGCCCCCGCCCCGCTGAGGCAATCGCTGACGATATGGCTGCAATGGCAATTCAGGCAGTCAGCGAAGCTGGTCTTACCATGGACGAAATCGAGTGGGTCGGTGTGGGAACGCCCGGCATTGCCAACAGTTCCACAGGCGTGATCGAGTATTCCAACAACCTCGGTTTTGAAAATACACCGATGGCAAAGCTCATTCAGAAGCACATCAACAAGCCCGTCTACATCGAGAACGATGCCAACGCCGCCGCTTACGGTGAATACGTCGCAGGCGCTGCAAAGGGTGCAAAGAATGCGGTCTGCATCACCCTCGGAACAGGTGTCGGCGGCGGTATCATCATCGATGGCAAGATCTACGCAGGCTCAAATTTCGGCGGCGCTGAGATCGGTCACACTGTCATCGGCATTGACGGTCCGCAGTGTTCCTGCGGGCGCAGGGGCTGCTTTGAGGCGTACTCTTCCGCAACGGCTCTGATTCGCATGACCAAGGAGAAAATGGACGTTTGCCCCGATTCCGTAATGCATAAGATCACCGAAGAACGGGGCGGCAAAATCTCCGCAAGAACGGCTTTCGATGCCATGCGTCAGGATGATGCACCCGCCGCAGAAGTGGTGGATTTCTATATCAAAGCACTTGCCTGCGGTATCACAAATGTCATTAACGTGTTCCAGCCCGATGTGCTGTGTATCGGCGGCGGTGTCTGCAATGAGGGCGATGCCCTGCTGCTGCCCGTCAGGGAGCTTGTAAAGCAGGAAGTCTACACCCGCAATTCCCCCAAGAATACAGAAATCGTCATTGCCAAGCTCGGCAACGATGCCGGTCTGATCGGTGCGGCATTCCTCGGCGCTGCTGTGAAGTGAGTCTATAAGAAAATCCCCTGCTTTTGCAGCAGGGGATTTTTTTTACTGAAAAATCTTGTCGAAATCTTCCTGAAGTTTCTTTTCGGTCGCAAGTGCGGTGTCCATAGAATCGCCGACACTGGTATAATAGCACTTGATCTTCGGCTCTGTACCCGACGGACGGACGACAACCTTTGCGCCCTCCGCAAGATCAAATACCAGTACGTTTGACTTCGGCAGGGTGATGGCAGTCGTTTCACCTGTCTGCTTGTTGACTGTTTCACTTCTGAGATAGTCCGAAACGGAGATCACGTCCAGACCGCCGATCGACTTCGGCTGTTCGGTGCGCAGGCTCTCCATTAAGGTATTCATCTTCTTCATGCCGCTTTCACCCTCAAATGCAAAGCTCTGGAGAGAGTGACGGAACAAGCCGTACTTCTTATACAGATTTTCACGCGCCTGCAAAAGCGAAATGCCCTGTGTGCGGTAGTACGCCGCCATTTCACAGATCAGCATGGACGCAACCACAGCATCCTTGTCACGGACATAGGTGCCCGCAAGATAACCGTAACTCTCCTCAAAGCCGAATACATAGCGGTTTTCTTCGCCCTTGGCTTCAAGCAGTCCGATCTGTTCGCCGATGAACTTGAAGCCCGTCAGGACTTCGATCATCTGCAAACCGTATTCCTTCGCAATGGCTGCAATCAGGTCGGTGGTCACAATCGTCTTGACAACGATCGGATTTTCAGGCATTGTGCCGTTCTTGGTACGCTGGGAGCAGATATATTCCGTCAGCAATGCGCCGACTTCATTGCCCGAAAACAGCGCATAATCATCACCGTCGGGAACTGCAATGCCCACACGGTCGGCATCGGGGTCGGTCGCAAGCAGCAGGTCGGGCTTTACCTTGTCGCAGTACTGCAAACCGAGCTGGAGCGCCTCACGGATCTCCGGATTCGGATAGGGGCAGGTCGGGAAATTGCCGTCGGGGTTCTCCTGCTCCGCAACAACCGTCACATCCCTGATTCCGATACGGCTGAGAATCTCACGGACAGGCTTGTTGCCCGTGCCGTTGAGGGGGGTGTAGACGATTTTCAGACCGCTGTCCGCACAGAGCTTGGTATTGATGCCCTGCGCAAGGACGTTCTGATAATACTCCTCGATCACCGGCTGTTCGATGTAGGAAATCACGCCCTCACGGACTGCTTCCTCAAAATCCGTGTATCTGACATCCTTGAACATATCCAGAGAGTTGATCTCGTTGATAACGATTTCAGCGACTTCAAGCGTGATCTGACAGCCGTCCGCACCGTATGCCTTGTAACCGTTGTACTTGGCGGGGTTGTGGGAGGCAGTGACCATGATGCCCGCACTGCATTTCAGGCAGCGCACTGCCCAGCTCAAGCAGGGGGTCGGCATCAGTTCCCTATACAAGTGTACCTTGATTCCGTTGGCGGCAAGCACCGCTGCGGCAGCCTTCGCAAACACATCGGACTTGTTGCGGCTGTCGAAAGAGATGGCAACACTTGGCGCATCAAACGACTTTTTGACGTAATTTGCAAGACCCTGTGTGGCACGGCGAACGGTGTAGATGTTCATACGGTTCGTACCTGCACCCAGTATTCCCCGCAGACCGCCTGTTCCGAATTCAAGATCACGATAAAAACGCTCACGGATCTCCGCATCCTGTCCCGCAATCGCGGCAAGCTCGGTTTGCAGATCGGGATCGTCCACCGCAAGCTGACACCAGTTAGCATAAAGTTCCATTACTGACATGGCAAAACCCTCCTAACGCAATTACACGGATCATGCGCAAAGCATAATCTATGCAGTTCACTATATATATTATACCATATTTCAGCAGTTTTGAAAAGAGGTAAAGCGAAAAAATTTACGCACATCGACAAGTTTTTCCAGAATACACGAATTTCACAACTCGAATTAGGTAATGTAGACAAAGGAAAAAAGTAGCGATTACGGGAGAAATCGGGTAATGTTGAAAACTGACAGAAAAAGCGAAAAAAAGAAGAAATTCTTTTGCATGAAAAAGGTTGACAATTCGGAAAAACCGTGGTATAATAATAAAGCTGTCGGACGAGAGAGCGAAGCTCAGGAGTCCGGAAAGTGCTGCATCTTGGGAAAAATGAAGAGTCTTTTCAGATTGAAACTTTGCAAGGAGCGAAGCGGAAGAGTCGGGTCAGCCTGTCGGGAGACAAAGAGCTGTTGACTTGAAAGCAAAACGCTTTAGTGAAGTGAAATCCGAAAAAACTTTGAAAAAAAGTTTGAAAAAAGGCTTGACAAACTTCCGAAAGTGTGGTATAATGAATAAGTCGCCTGACGATGAGACTTCAAAAGAAAAGCCCAGAAAGACGACGAAAACTGCATCTTGAAAACTGAACAATGCGAGATATAAAAGGCAAAAACTGGAACCCTTGTTGATTCGTTGATTCAATGAATCGATTTGAGAAGTCAGACAAGACTATAAAACGCAACAGTAATTGCGAGCGATTCGCAATGAGACAGATTTCGGATCGGGTAAAACCGATTGGAGATACAACTCTATGAAGAGTTTGATCCTGGCTCAGGACGAACGCTGGCGGCACGCCTAACACATGCAAGTCGAACGGTGT
>JAILPP010000008.1 GCA_024699425.1 Oscillospiraceae bacterium
CGCTATGCCATTGAACTTTCCGTTGAGGCGGAGAAGCTCGGCGTTGACGGTCTGCTGCTCGTGACACCCTACTACAACAAGACCACACAGGCAGGTCTGATCGACCACTTCACGATCATCGCCAACAGTGTCAAGACCCCGATCATTCTCTACAATATCCCCGGCAGAACCGGCATGAACATCGCTGTTGAGACCGTTGAAAAGCTGGCACACCACAAGAACATCGTGGCTGTCAAGGAGGCTTCCGGCAACATTTCCTACACAGCACAGCTTGCCGCAGCCTGCGGTGATCTCATCGACCTGTATTCCGGCAATGATGACATGATCGTGCCGATCATGTCTCTCGGCGGCAAGGGCGTTATCTCCGTCCTGTCGAACATCCTGCCCAAGGAGACACACGAGATCTGCCAGCTCTGTCTGGACAACAATTTCAAGGCAGCAGGCGAAATGCAGATCAAGTATCTGGAACTCATCAACGCACTGTTCTGCGAGGTCAATCCGATTCCTGTCAAGGAAGCCCTCAACCAGCTCGGTATGCCCGCAGGTGCGTGCAGAATGCCGCTTGCCAAGATGGGCGGCGAGAATGTGGCACGTCTCATCGCAGCAATGCGTAAGGTAGGTATGCCTGTTTCCGTTGTAGACTGACAGAAATGCGGAGTGCGGGAATTTTCCCGCATTCCCGCTTCCATTGGAGGAAATTACCATGCAGAATACAAAAATCCTCATCTCCGGTGCATCCGGCAAGATGGGACACGCTGTCGCTGCGGCAATTGCAGGACGGGAGGACTGCACCGTTTCCGCCGGTGTGGATCTGCGGACGGACAAGTATGCGGATTTCCCGATCTTTGACAGCTTTGCGGCACTGACCGAAAAGCCTGATGCCGTGATCGACTTCTCCAATCCCGCCGTTCTCGACGATCTGCTGGAATACTGCCTGACCAACGGCATTCCGGCGGTTCTGGCAACGACAGGTTACAATGAAGAGCAGATCGCAAAGATACGGAAAGCCGCTGAAAGCATTCCCGTGTTCTTCTCGTTCAATATGTCACTGGGCATCAATCTGCTCGTGCAGCTTGCGAAAAAGGCAACTGCCGTTCTGGGCGGACAGTTCGATATTGAGATCGTGGAAAAGCATCACAATCAGAAGCTCGATGCCCCGTCCGGCACGGCGCTGATGCTGGCAGATGCCATCAACGACAGCCTGAACAACGAATATCACTATGTCTATGACCGCCACAGCAAGCGGGCAAAACGTGAAAAGACCGAGATCGGACTTCATGCCATCCGCGGCGGTACGATTGTCGGCGAACATGACATCATCTTCGCAGGACACGATGAAGTCATCACACTGTCACACAGTGCGGCTTCCAAGGAAGTCTTTGCCGTCGGTGCGGTCAATGCGGCGGTGTTCTTAGCGGAACAGAAGCCGGGTATGTATGATATGAGCGCGATGCTCAGCGAATGAACCGCAGGGTCAGAGGGAGACTTCTGACCCGCTTTTCGGTTTTTTGAACCTGAAAACCGCTGTCACCTGAATCACGGAGGAATAGAAATGGATCTGAACGAATACCCCGAACTGAAAGCCGCAGCCCTGAAACGCTGCTTTTCCCGTATGAATCCGCCCCAGTTTGAAGCCGTGACCGCCGTGACGGGACCTGTACTGGTTCTGGCAGGGGCAGGTTCGGGCAAGACCACGGTCATCATCAACCGCATTGCCAATATGGTGCTGTTCGGGGATACTGCACATGAAGATACGCCCGTTCCTGATGCGGAGGGGCTTGCACGCCTGCGGGAGTATATCAGCGGCGGGGAAATGTCCCTCGGCGATTTGCAGGATCTGATTGCTGCCCGTCCTGTCAGACCGTGGCAGATCCTTGCAATCACGTTCACGAACAAGGCGGCAGGAGAACTGAAAACCCGCCTTTCCGATATGCCGGGCGACCTTTCACAGGAAATCGCCGCTTCGACGTTCCATTCCGCCTGTGTGCGTATCCTGCGGAGTTGTATCGACCGCATCGGCTATGAGAAGAGTTTCACGATCTACGATACGGACGATTCCCTGCGGGTCATGAAACTCTGCATGAAGGAACTGGACATTCCGGAGAAGAAATTCCCCCCGAAATCCATTCTTGCACAGATCAGCCATGCCAAGGATTCCATGCTTACGCCCGATCAGTATGCCGCCGAAGCCGGACAGGATTACTTCCGTATGCAGGCGGCAAAGCTCTACAAGGCGTATCAGACCCGCCTGCGTGATGCCAATGCACTGGATTTTGACGACCTGATCTACCTGACCGTGCAGGTCTTTGAACAGTACCCCGATGTGCTGGAAAAATATCAGAACCGCTGGCGGTATATCCTCGTGGACGAGTATCAGGATACGAACTACTCCCAGTACCGCCTTGTCAGTCTGCTGGCGGAAAAGTACGGCAATCTCTGCGTTGTCGGTGATGATGACCAGAGTATTTACAGCTTCCGAGGTGCGACAGTGGAAAATATCCTCCAGTTCGAGGAACAGTTCCCTGACTGTAAAGTCATCCGTCTGGAAGAGAATTACCGTTCCACACAATATATCCTCGATGCCGCCAATGCCGTCATTGCCAACAATTCCGCCCGAAAATCCAAAACGCTCTTTACCAGAATCGGAGAGGGCGAAAAGGTCTGCCTGCGGAAAGTGCCCGCAGAACGTGACGAGGGGCAGTTCATCTGCGATACTGTCACAAAGGGCATTGCAGAGGGGAAGTCCTACACGGACTATGCCGTTCTGTACCGCATGAATGCCCTGTCCAACGGCGTGGAACGTGCGCTGATGCGCAATAAGATACCCTATCGCATTTACGGCGGTCTGCGCTTTCAGGACAGAAAGGAAATACGGGATGTGACTGCCTACCTCTGTCTGCTGGCGAATCCGAATGACCATGTACGCTTTGAGCGCATTGTCAACGTTCCCAAGCGGGGCATCGGGGAAAGTTCGGCGGCGAATATCATGCAGATCTCCCGTGATCTCGGCATGACACCCATTGAAGTCTGCCGTGACTGTGAGAGCTTCCCGAAACTTACCGCCCGCAAGACGGCACTGCACAGCTTTGCGGCATTGATCGAAGGACTGCGCGAGGCGGCAGAGCAGCTCCCGCTGGAGGAATTGTTTGATCTGGTGCTGAAACGTTCGGGCTATCTGGAGATGCTCAGAGCCGAGGGTGAAGAGGGCGAAGTCCGTATTGAGAACGTCAAAGAATTACGCTCGAATATTGTGGAATACTGCAAGGAGAGCGAAGAGCCGACACTGGACGGATTTCTTGCGGAAACGGCACTCTATACCGATGCAGACCGTGAAGAGACAGAGGAGACAGTCTCCCTCATGTCTATGCATTCTGCCAAGGGTCTGGAATTTGATACCGTGTTTGCAGTCGGCATGGAGGAGGGGATCTTTCCATCGTCACGTTCCCTTGACAGTCAGCAGGCAATGGAGGAAGAGCGCCGCCTTGCCTATGTGACGATCACCCGTGCCAGACGGCATCTGTATCTGCTCCACTGCGGGGAGAGAATGCTCTTCGGGCAGTCCCGCTGCAATCCGCTTTCGAGGTTCATCAGGGAGATTCCGGAAACTTGTCTGGACACCGACAGGAAAAAGTCCGCCGATGCCCTGCGTGACAAGCCTGCCGATTTCGGCGCAGGGGGCGTAAGCGGCGCTCAGAAACAGATGGAGGCGATACGCCGTCAGAAGAAAGCCGCGGCAGTCTCTTCCGCAGGCAACGGTCTGACCTTTGCGGCAGGTGACCGCATCACAGATGCCGTATTCGGTGAGGGGACAGTTCTCAGAGCCGAACCGATGGCAGGGGATTATCTGCTTGAAGTCGCCTTTGATACGGTCGGTACGAAGAAGCTGATGGCGAAATTCCGCAAGATCACGAAGAACTGAGGTGAATCCATGAATCGTGAGAAGGACATTTCCCGTGAGGAACGGCAGCTTATGACAATGCTCCGTTCAAGACCGGGAATCTATGTCGGTTCGGACAGTCTGTATGCGGTGCATCTGTTTATAAAAGGGTATGAACTTGCGGCAAGGCGGAGAGATCTTCACGATGTCCGCATGATTCCCGACGGGTTTCAGGAATTTGTGGAGGAGTATTATTTTCTGCGTCACCCGTGCAGCATGAGCTGGGCAGCGATCATCTTGCAGCAGCAGCCCGATGATGCGGCGGCATTGCGGCTGTTCTGGGAGCTGCTCGATGCCTATCTGGAGCAGATCGGCTGTGAACCGGTTCCCGTCCTGCCGGGCGAGGCACTGAAGTCTGATGAACCCGACGGCATCTTTCCCGTGATGCCTGCGCATATCACCCGCCTTGCGGAGTCCTATATGCGTACTTTCAACGGCGAACCGTGGTGGGACAGGTGGGACAGAAAAACCGCATCGGAACGCATGGAGAATATTTGTCGGGGAGCCGGATTTTCAGGTTATGCGCTCTGGCAGAACGGCAGCCCCGTGGGGGCGGTGCTGGGCAGGTGTGAACAGTATTTTGACGGGAAATGTTTTCAGCTCATCGAACTCTGGGTCGAATCCCGTGTGCAGAAGCAGGGCTGGGGCAGAAAGCTCCTGAACGAACTGACCGAATCGCTCCTGCGAAAGAACGTGCGCAGAATGTATCTTATCACCATGCACGGCGAACAGACGGAGGGCTTTTACAGAAGCTGCGGATTTACCACACAGGACAGCATGTGCGTGATGCAGCTGCGGCGCTGAAATTTCTGCAAAATCATTGACGTATCAGGGAATTTGTGGTATAATACTAAAGTACTGTGAGTGCGCATGAATTGTCAGAATAAACAAAAGCGATGCGGGTGCAGGGCGGTCAC